>NZ_JBFTZW010000198.1:0-1016 GCF_056406555.1 Arthrobacter sp. P1_B4 | reverse complement strand
GTTGACGGAGGTCAGGCCGCCCGGGTAGCCGGAGTGGCGGTATGCGCGCTTCTGCTCCAGCTTGGCGCCGGTGAGGGCAACCTTTTCAGCGTTGATGATGATGACGAAGTCGCCCATGTCCATGTGGGACGCAAAGGTGGCCTTGTGCTTGCCGCGCAGCAGGATTGCGGTCTGGCTGGCAAGACGACCAAGGACAACGTCGGTGGCGTCAATGACGTGCCACTGGCGGTTGATATCGCCGGGCTTCGGGGTGTACGTACGCACGGTGTTTGCCTCGTTCTTGTTCTGGCGTTCTTGTTTTAGGCGTCACTCTTACGGTGCACCTACTATCTATGCGCTACCGGAACAGAGGTGAGGGCTCCATGTAACCAGTCATCCTGAAGTCTCGAATGTGCACGTTGAGTAGCTATCCTGCAACCGGATTCTCAAGCGGGCACGCACCATCGAGATAGGACACGCACAACGACTACCAAGAATAGCCGATCACGGCCTCTTGGGTCAAAATGGGGTGTCCGGATGCATCCTGTTTGCTCTCCGCTTCGCAGAGTGTCCTGTGCCGGCCCGTCGCATCCTTGGAGGAACCGTGTCCGATCCCGCCGCCGCCGGCTCCCTGCTGCTTGCACAGCCCTCCGCATCGTTCACTGGCGTCCTTTTCATGGCGGGTGTTGGCCTCGCCGGCGCATGCCTGTCCCTGCTGGCCGAACTCCTTATCCGGCGCACGCTCCCCCGCCTTGGCGGACCCCTGACTGTACGCATGAGAATTACGACGGCGGCAGCCACGTTCGCGCTGTCCACCATGCTGGCCTGGCGCTTCGGGCTCTCCCCCGAGCTATTTGCGTACATCCTGCTGGCAGTGGCCGGCGTCCAGCTGGCACGGATCGACCTGCAGCACCACCTGCTGCCCAACCGGATGGTCCTGCCCCTGCTGGCGGCCGGAATCGTGCTACTCGGAGCCGCTGCAGGGGTGTCCGGCGAGGTAGGTAGCCTACTGCGCGGGATGGCCGGCGCCTTAATAT
>NZ_JBFTZW010000197.1:0-1031 GCF_056406555.1 Arthrobacter sp. P1_B4 | reverse complement strand
GAGCAGCGCGATCGTCTGGCTCTGCTCTTCCGCCCGGAAAAGGTGTCGGGAACCCCATGAGCGCAGTCGCCTCCACCGCCGGCGAACGCCTGGCCGACGTGCTCCTTGCAAACGGCAACACGGTCAAGCCTTCGGGTGCGAACACGTGGCAAGCTCAATGCCCCGCGCACCCGGACCGGAACCCGTCCCTGACGATCACCCAGATTGAAGGACAAGTCCTCGTCTACTGCCACGCCGGCTGCCACATCGATGCCGTCCTGGCCACCATCAGACTCGGGAAGAGCGACCTCTTCGACAATCCCAAAGGCGCCGCCTACGAATACCGCGGTGCGGACGGCAARCTCGCCCGAACTGTCTTCCGCACCCCCGCTAAACGGTTCCGGCAGACCGTCGTTGACAACGACACCGTGCCTTTGTACCAGCTTCAGAAGGTCATTGCCGCCATCCAGGCAGGCGAGGCCGTCTACCTCTGCGAGGGGGAAAAGGACGCACACGCGCTCGAATCTCAAGGTGTCACCGCCACCACAGCACCGGCCGGCGCAGGGAACGCGATGAAAGCCGACCATGAACCGTTGCGTGGGGCCGCCAACGTCCACATATGCATCGACTTAGACGAGGCCGGGAAGAAACGGGGCGCCGCGCTCTACAAGTACCTCACCGAGATCACAGCCGGGCCCGTGAGGATCCTGGCTGCAGCCGAAGGAAAAGACGTCGCCGATCACATCGCCGCCGGGCACACTATCGCCGACCTCGTCGAGGTCTCCCCAACGGAGCTTGAGGGGCTCGGCCCCGCAGCCGAAGAGGCGCCGCACTCCTACCTCCGCACGGCAGTCAGCGCAGCGGACCTCATGGCTACCGATTTCCCGCCCATCCGGTACGTCGTCGAGGACCTCATCCCGGAAGGCCTGACCATGGTTGTCGCGCCGCCCAAGATCGGCAAGTCATGGCTGGTGCTCGGGGTCGGGCTGGCGGTGAGCAATGGAACCGCGGCACTGGGCTGCATCCCCACGCAACGGCGCCCAGTCCTCTAC
>NZ_JBFTZW010000196.1:0-1090 GCF_056406555.1 Arthrobacter sp. P1_B4 | reverse complement strand
CGCAGCAGGGGCCGTTCTGAGCGCTCAGAACGGCCCCTGCTGCGAGTCAGTTGGGAGGACGGGCCGCGGGCTGTGGATAACTCTCCTAGGCAGTCCTGGGTTTTGCGACGATGGGTCGATGAAGACACCCCGGCCGCTCCCGGCGCCGCTCGGTTCGGCGCCGTTTACATTCCGGGAGGCAGCCGACGCCGGGGTCAGCCGTCGCCGGCTCAGGCATCCCTCACTGCGGGTTCCGAGCCGCGGGATCCGGCTGCCGGCAGAACACTCCGCTGACGTGAAGCTGAATGCCCGGCCCCTAACTCTTGTCACGCAGTTCTCGGCAGCCTCCCACGCGACCGCCTTCCTGATCTGGGACTTCCCGGGCTTTCTCCCGGGCTCTGGTGCCCCCGCCATCCACATATCTCGTCCGGACTCCATGGCAATACCGCGGCGCAAGGGCGTGATTGGCCATGTCGGGCAATTCTTCGCCGACGAAATCACCACGATCGACGGCGTGCTGGTAACCTCACGGACCAGGACGTGGTTGGACTGCGCCCGGAAGATGAGCATTGACGAACTGACCGTGGTGGCGGACCACCTGCTGCGCCATCCCCGGCCCGAGTTTGAAAGCCGGACCATGCCCTATGCCCGTCCCGGGGAACTGGCCGAGATGCTGGACCGCCACAAGGGAACACCCGGTATCCGCAAGGCGCGGCTCGCCTTGGAGCAGGCCCGAATCGGTGCGGATTCGGCCCCCGAGACGAGACTCCGGCTTGCCCTCTGCCGCTCAGGACTACCGGAACCGGAACTGAACGTGCGCACGGTCCTGCGCTCCGGCGTCGTGCGTCAACCTGATCTTGCCTATCCGGAACACCGGGTTGCTGTGGAGTATGAGGGGGCCGTGCACTCCGACGCGGCCCAGGTCATCCGCGACATCGCCAGGGAAGAGGACTACAGCGGCGCGGGCTGGACCCTGGTCAGGATCTCAAAACGGCACATGCAGAACGACGCGCGCGCCGCCGTGACCAAGGTCCGCACCGTTCTCGCCAGCCGTGGTTGGCCGCCCAACTAGCTCGCAGCAGGGGCCGTTCTGAGCGCTCAGAACGGCCCC
>NZ_JBFTZW010000195.1:0-1153 GCF_056406555.1 Arthrobacter sp. P1_B4 | reverse complement strand
CCATACCGCCGACCACGTCCACTCCACCACCGGAAGCGTCGGCTCGCATGTGAGCGACGCGGGCTCCGCAGTTGCGGGCGCGCCGGGCCAGCTGAAGAACAGGACACAGGGGAACCCATTGGCTGCCGGGTTGATCGCCTTTGGTGCCGGCCTGCTCGTTTCCTCCCTGATCCCGGCCAGTCAGAAGGAGCGTGAAGCCGCTGATGCCCTCAAATCGGCAGCCGAGCCACTCACCACGGAACTGACGGACGCCGCCAAGCAGGTAGCCGAAGGGCTCAAGGCGCCCGCCCAGGAAGCTGTGGAGAACGTCAAGGCCACTGCCGCGGACGCAACCGATCACCTCAAGGCAGACGGGCACGCCGCTGTGGAGGACGTCAAGGATCGGACTGCCGAAGCCAAGGACAACGTTCAGCAGGCCTGAGGCCGCGTCTGAATAAGGCCGGCTGCCCTCGCTGATGCGCTGGGCGGCCGGCCATTTCCCTTAACCCCACGAAGGAATTTCCAATGGCCAAGAACCCAACCAAGGCAGAAAATGAATCCATGACCGACGCCGAAACGGACGAGAGCAGCACCGCCAAGGCCCGCACGGCACCTGCCCCGGACGACTCCCGTAAACCGGACAGCCCGGCCGACGTCACTAAGCCCTCGTGGAAGTACATCGCCAAAAAGACCCTGCGTGAATTCACTAAGGACCAGTGCCCGGATCTCGCCGCAGCACTGACCTATTACGCGGTGCTTTCTATTTTCCCGGCGCTGTTGGCCCTCGTGTCGTTGCTGGGCATTTTCGGGGACGCCAAGAAGACCACATCCGCTCTCATGGAGATCGTTCAAGGATTCGCGCCCGGTGACACCGTTGACGCGATCCGCCAGCCAATCGAGCAGCTCAGCAGTTCCTCCGCTGCCGGCCTCACCCTGGTACTCGGCATCCTCACCGCCCTCTGGTCCGCCTCCGGTTATGTCGGAGCCTTTGGCCGGGCAATGAACCGGATCTACGAAATTGACGAGGGCCGGCCGTTCATCAAACTTCGGGGCACGATGCTCGCCGTCACCATTGCCGCCGTGCTGATCGTCCTCGTGCTTTCAGCCATGCTAGTGCTGAGCGGGCCGGTGGCGGACGCTGTCGGCAACTCGATCGGCCTGGGCGGGGCCGTCC
>NZ_JBFTZW010000194.1:0-1218 GCF_056406555.1 Arthrobacter sp. P1_B4 | reverse complement strand
GGGTGCGTGCGCCACACCGTCGAGGACGCGATCGCCAAGGGCTTCCGCCCGATCATCCCCCGGGAGACGGTCGCCACCTCGGGCTGGGGATCCGAGAGGGTCTTCGGGACCGTGTCCTCGAACTGCGGGAGGCGGTTCAGGTAATCCACCACCGAATCCGTGGACTCCACGTCACCGAACTTGTTGTCGATGTCGTAGAGGTTCCACTGCACGACGCCCGGGACGCGGTCGCCGATGGTCTCCCGGGGGATGATCGGGCGGAAGCCCTTGGCGATCGCGTCCTCGACGGTGTGGCGCACGCACCCGGCCGCGGTCGCACCGGTCACGATCAGGGTGTCGATGCGGTTGGAGGTCAGGAAGAGCTCGAGGTTCGTCCCCGGGAACGCCGAGGCGCGATTCTTCTCGATCACGACCTCGCCGGGCGCGGGCGCAATGCGGTCGTCGATCTGCGCCCAGTAGGAATCCGCCGGAAGGGTCTCCGTGGGGATCTTCGAGTACCACAGACCCATGTCGTTCGTCCCGGAGGTGGCATCGCGGTTGCGATACACGTTCGTGGTGTAGAAGACCGGGACGCCCTTGGCGCGCGCGGCCTCGTTGATCCGCTGGACGTTCGGGATGATCTCCTCCATGCCCGGGCAGCTGAACGGGTGACCCGGACGGGTCCAAGCGTTCGCGAGGTCGATGTGGATGACGGCGGGGCGGTTGCCGTAGCCGATCCGACGCTTGAAGCCTCGCTCGTTGTAGATGCCCGTGCCTGCTTCGAACGCCTCCTCCAGCACTGCTGCAAGACGGGCTTCGATGTCGTTGGACGTCGCTGTCTCTGTTGTCATGGTTCTCTCCACTCTCTCGGCTGTTGTGTTTCTAAGATAGCAACGAGGTTGCTGTACTGGATACTGTAGCGCACGAACCGGCGCACCACCAGAGGTGCCTGGAGTCTGCATCTCCACCGGACCAACCTCTCGATAGGGCGAGCGTCGGCGAGTGCGTCACTCCGGCAGCCAGGCGAGGGTCCGGTTCGCGGCCCGCCCACCCCAGCAACACGGGCTGAAGCGTCCGCGGTTTTCCCCGCGGAAACATTCGTGCCACGCGATGACACTATCCGCCGCCGTTTTCTCTATTGAGGCTCGCATTGCTCCACGAGCAACATCGTCGGCCCGCCAGGTCAGGTATGCCGGGTGGATGGAGCGCAAAGTAGGCCTACGTGCGTTGCTCCTGTTG
>NZ_JBFTZW010000193.1:0-1260 GCF_056406555.1 Arthrobacter sp. P1_B4 | reverse complement strand
GGGTCATGTCGCCGTCTTCGTCCGTCTCCGTGCTGATCGAACCGAGGGCGTAGCGGCCCCACTGGGTGTCGGCAGAGCCCGAGGGCAGGTATTCGTCCTGGAAGACCTGCCACAGCTGGGGTCCGCTGACTTCTCCGCCGACCGTGTCGGTCCGTTTCTGGATGACGCCGGAGAACTCGATCTGGGCGCGGCGCGGCAGGTCCAGGCTGTGCTCGTTCTTGAGCAGGTAGGCGACTCCGCCCTTGCCGGACTGCGAGTTGACCCGGATGACCGCCTCGTAGCTCCGGCCGAGGTCCTTCGGGTCCACCGGCAGGTACGGGACCTGCCAGGTGTAGTCGGCCACGTCCTTGCCCGCCGCGGCAGCGTCCTTTTCGAGGGCCTCCAGGCCCTTCTTGATCGCGTCCTGGTGCGAACCGGAGAACGCCGTGAAGACGAGGTCTCCGCCGTACGGGGACCGCTCGGCCACCGGCAGCTGGTTGCAGTACTCCACCGTGCGGCGGATTTCGTCGATGTCGGAGAAGTCGATCATCGGGTCGATGCCCTGGACGAACATGTTCAGGCCCAGGGTCACCAGGTCCACGTTGCCGGTCCGCTCGCCGTTGCCGAAGAGGCAGCCCTCGATCCGGTCTGCCCCGGCCAGGTAGCCCAGCTCGGCGGCGGCGACGCCGGTGCCGCGGTCGTTGTGCGGGTGCAGGGACAGGATGATGCCTTCGCGCGGGTGCAGGTTCCGGCTCATCCACTCGATGGAGTCGGCGTAGACATTGGGGGTGGCCATTTCCACCGTGGCGGGCAGGTTGATGATGACCTGACGGTCAGCCGAGGCCTCGAAGACGTCGGCGATCGCGTTGCAGACCCGGATGGCGTACTCCAGCTCGGTGCCGGTGAAGGACTCGGGCGAGTATTCGTAGGTGATGTGCGTATCGGCGAGAGTTTCCTCGTACTTCTTGCACAGCCGCGCACCCTGCAGGGCGATGTCGAGGATGCCGTCCTCGTCCTGGTTGAAGACCACGCGGCGCTGCAGGACGGACGTGGAGTTGTAGAGGTGGACGATTGCCTGCTTCGCGCCGACCAGGGACTCGTAGGTCCGCTCGATCAGGTGTTCGCGGGCCTGGGTCAGCACCTGGATCGTGACGTCGTCCGGGATGTGGTTGCCCTCGATCAGCTGCCGGACGAAGTCGAAGTCCGTCTGCGATGCCGAGGGGAACCCGACCTCGATCTCCTTGTAGCCCATCCGGACCAGCAGGTCGAACATCTTCAGCT
>NZ_JBFTZW010000192.1:0-1344 GCF_056406555.1 Arthrobacter sp. P1_B4 | reverse complement strand
GAAGAACGTGGTGCCGGTGGCGGACCAGAACTGCGCGCCCAGGGTTCCCGGCGGGCAGTCCACGGTTCCGCCGGACGGAGCGGGACACTGCTGGAAGATCCAGTTGTAGTAGTTGGAGAAGCCGGCCGGGCCGCCCTCAACGAAGAGACCCGTCGCGGGGTCCAGACCGGCATCCTTTTGGAAGGACATGACAAGGGCGCTGATGATCGGGTAAACAATCACGATGCCCAAGGCGATGATGGTCGGGGCCAGGAGCCAGGAAGCCCACTTGCCCTGGCTGAGGATCTTGTTGTCCTCACCTACGCCCTTGGGGCCGTGATGGACGGGCGTACCGCCCGACGCCGGTGACTTGACCGGCGCCGGACCTAGTTCGGTTGCCATGATGAACCTACTGTCCCGCACCGGCGGACTCGATGGACTTCTGCATGTCAGACAGGGCCGCGTCTACAGTCTTCTCGCCCTTGATGGCTGAGTAGGCGTTCTCCTGGATGGCCTTGGTCACCGCCGGGTAGAACGGGGTCACGGGACGGGGAACGGCGTTCTCAATCGACGTCTTCAGCACCGGCAGGTACGGCAGTTTGGCCACAAGTTCCTTGTCCTCGTACAGCTTGGTGAGTACGGGGGCGAGGGAGCCTTGAGTGGCGAAGAACCTCTGGGATTCCTCGGAGGTGATGAACTTCAGGAAGTCAGCGGCGGTGGCCTTGTTCTTGGAATAGACGCTTACTCCGACGTTGTGGCCGCCCAGCGAGGACGCGCCGGGACCATCTGTGCCGGGGAGGGCGGTCATGCCGAGCTTGTCCGCGACCTTGGAGGAGCCTTCGGTGGTGGCCAGGTTGTAGAGGTAGGGCCAGTTGCGCAGGAACAGCAGCTTGCCGTCCTGGAAGGCCTGGCGTCCCTGTTCCTCCTGAAAGGTGATGGCTTCCGCGGGGATGTTGCCATCGGCGTAGGCCTTGGCGAGGTTCTCGAGGCCGGTCTTGGCCTCGGGGGTGTTCAGGCTCGGCTTGCCGTCTTTGTCCAGCACGGAACCGCCGGCGGAGTTGATGGCCTCAGACGCGTTGACCGTGAGCCCTTCGTACTTGCTGAACTGGCCCRCATAGCAGCCAATGTTGTTGGCCTTGGCGATGGAGCACATGCTCATCATCTCGTCCCAGGTCTTGGGCGGGGTGGGCACGAGGTCCTTGCGGTAGTACAGAATGCCGCCGTCGGAGGACTCCGGTGCCGCGTAGAGGGTGCCTTTGTAGGAGGCGCCCTCCACCGTTGATGGCAACATCCCGACGGCGTCGATTGCCATCTTGTCCTTGAGCGGCTGCAGCCAGCCCTTGGCCGCAAACTCGCCGCAAACTC
>NZ_JBFTZW010000191.1:0-1352 GCF_056406555.1 Arthrobacter sp. P1_B4 | reverse complement strand
ACGGCGTTCAGTATCCTGATTTCCGAATGGGCGTCCCGAGGGTTCGGACACCTCGCCGGCGGCGTCCCGGATCCTGGCCGCTATGCGCCACCGGGATTGCCCAGGCGCTTCCGCTGGACTGCAGATTTCCCAGAACAGCCACACCTTGCCGTGGGCGCGCGCGGCGGCGGGGTGTTTATCTGCTCCAACACGGTCTACCACCGGCCTGCTGTCAGCCCAGTTTCCATCGGCTCGGCGCTTCTTGGACCAAATGTCCCAGCCGTGGATCCGACGGGTGTGATAGAAGAACAGGTCTGCGCCGTCGTCGTCCCGGACATGCGCTATGCGGCCTTCGTAGGCGAAGTTCACCGACACCAGCGCACGAGTCCCCCACTTGCCACCGACCTCCGCACGTGCCAGTGACCACAGGCTAAGCCGCGCAGGCTCGTTGGTGCGGGCGACATTGTGCACGAATTCGTGCGTCCTGGCATCGAGACCAGTGAGGCGTCTGGCCGTCGCCTCGATCGCGGCGACAGTGCCGATGCGTTGATAGATCTGCGGCGCGAACCGGATCTCCTGCCGCTGCGCGCCGATGGGCAACCCGTAGTCGGTCCGCCATCCAATCCATTGGGCAAGCAACGGAAGAAGCTGTCCGTCAACCCGGTCCAGGTCGTGCAGGTTCAGGGCTGCCCTGCAGAGGCTGTATAGCTGGTCGAGCTGCGCTCCGGGCAAGTCGAGGAATCGGCGCAGCACGCCGTGGGCAAGGTTTCCTGGTTCGAGTGAGTCGTGTACGGGCGGTGCCGCGTCGTAGCGCCGGTAAATGGCGGGCAAAAGGGCATAGAGCCGGTCGGCGAAACCATAGGGCGATGTGGCCGTGGCGGAGACGCGGTTGTTCGGGGCCGCCGAAGACTCCAGCGCGCCCGTTTCTGGCGTAAACAGCGTGTAATAGTAGACGGTTTCGCCTCGCAGCCCGGTGTCGGTCGCCAACCCGGGCGCTGCAACGGCTACCTCCACCCCGTCGTCAAGCCCTATCGGATGGCTTCGGGGGCTGCGCCGGATGCGGACGGCCGGCGGCGGGGTCCGGTCGGGGTCCTCGGGATCCGCATAGGTCCACGACAGGTCGATCCGGTTGCCGTCAGGATGCGGACGGGCAGCGAAGTTGCGAAGTTCCATGTTCAGCCGCCTGTCTGTTCAACGAACAGCACTCTGACACCCGACGCATAGCTGAGATCGGCCGGAGGAATCGGAATCTGGTTCTTGCCGAGCCTGATCCTCCCCGACTCCTCAGCCAATACTGTGCTCTGCGTGATCCCGTGAAATTCAGTGATGTTGGCGAAGAGGACGCCCGGGGTGCTTTGGATCCTGTCATAGAA
>NZ_JBFTZW010000190.1:0-1421 GCF_056406555.1 Arthrobacter sp. P1_B4 | reverse complement strand
CCGCAGGGGTCGGTCCGGCAGGGGCTTCCTCCGCAGGGGGTGCTGCCTCTGTGAGCATGGCCTGCAGATTTTTCGCGAAGAGCGACATCATCTGCTCAGTGACGCTGCCGATCACCCCCTTGCCCATGGCCGCTGCCTTGCCGGACAGCGCCAGGTCTGYGCTGACGGAACCCCGTGTGGCCGCTCCGTCTTCGGCCAGCACCAGGGTGACGGTGGCCTCGGCAGTGCCTTGTCCGCGCGTCTCCTGGGCCTTGCCGCCAAGGACCGCACGATGTTCCGGGGCGTTTCGTTCAATGACGTTCAGCAGGCCCTTGTATTGCATCGTGACCGGGCCGAGCTTTACCGTCATGCCCACTTGGTAGGCGTCGTCCGAGAGCTTGTTCAGGATCCTGGCCCCCGGAAGGCAGCCGGCCACCCGTTCGAAGTCCATCAGCGTGTCCCACACCTGGCTTATCGGTGCGACCACCGAGAACGTGCTGTCAATGTGCATGGGCTGGTTCCTTGCCTCTCGCTCGTTCGTGCGTGTCCTGTGAAGACGGCCCCTCGCCGCGAATGGCGGCAGCCACCTGCGCCAAGGCCCGGTAGCTGTGGCCGCTGACGAAGGCGTCGCAGTAGGGCAGGGCTGCCGCCATGCCGCCGACGAGGGGCCGGTACTGCGGGGCTGCCTTGCGCGGATTCACCCAGATGATCCGGTGGGCGAGCCGGCGCAGGCGGGCCATTTGCGCCGCGACCTGTTCCGGATCCTCGTAGGCCCAGCCGTCGGAAAACACCACCACCACAGCGCCCCGCGCCAGTCCGCGGCGGCCGTATTCGTCGACGAAGCGCCGGAGGCATTCGGCGATCCGGGTTCCGCCGGCCCAGTCCGGCGCGGAGACAGCGGCGCGGGCCAGGGCCTGGTCCGGATCACGCAGGGCCAGTTGCCGTGTCAGCCTGGTCAGCCTGGTGGAGAAGACAAAGGCTTCCGCCCCGACCTGGGTCACGGCGCCCTGCAGGAAGGATACGAAGACCCGGGAGTAGGGTTCCATCGATCCCGAAACATCGCAGAGCAACACCAGTTTGCGGCGCTGCTCGCGCCGGCGGGCATACAGCAGCGCCGGGGCGTCGGTCCCGAACCGCCGGGCGGCGCGCACTGTCGCCCGGACGTCCAGGCTCGCCGTGCTGTGGGCCGACGTGCGCGTGCGCCGGCTCAGGCGCAGGGGCGTCGCGAGCTGCAGCGCCACCGCCAGCCGCCGTACGTCCGCTACTTCCTCGGCGGAAAGCTCGGCAAAGGATGTCACCCGCAGGTGTTCGTCCGCGGAAACCATGGCAAGGACGGCCTCCCGGTCCGTGCGGCCGTCCTCCGCGGAGCCGTCCCGGCCGGGGAAGGCCAGCCGCGGCCGCGGCGTCCCGGGGGCCGGGCCCGGCGGCTGGCTCCCTGACGC
>NZ_JBFTZW010000189.1:0-1526 GCF_056406555.1 Arthrobacter sp. P1_B4 | reverse complement strand
ACACAACTATGGACAACCGGCTAACACCGGTGACGCCCGACATTCCTAGACCAGCGGCACCCCTCCAGCCGAACACCTCGTCCTGCGGTAACCAACCCGCGCATATCAGCCAGACAGCGCTCCCTCGTCGAACATGACGCGCCAGCCAACCGGACGACGCCGAAGAACGGATACGAAAAGAGCGGTCCAAGACAAACCAGCCCTGGACCGCTCACCCTTGCCCTATTGACAAGAACACCTACATATCAGGTGTACTGAGCCGGGACGTTGTTGACATGTGGGGCTTGAAAACGAGGAGGACCTCCGGGCTAAGTGGAGCTGTCTAGTTCACACACTTGGCGCTCGGAGGTCCTCGTGTCCCACGTTAATGCCGGGTTGACGGTTCATGGAAGACTCCTGATCGTTGACCGGGTGGCCGCCGGCCGCCCGGTCGCCCATATCGCTGCCGAACTGGGCGTGTCCCGGCAGACCGCGTACCGGTGGATCCGACGATTCCGCGCCGAGGGCGCAGCCGGTCTGCCGGACCGCTCAAGCCGGCCGAGGTCATCACCGGCCCGGACGAGTTCCGACCGTGAGCTAGCCGTCCTGGACGCCCGGCGGTCGTTACGGTTCGGTCCGCTGCGGATCGCCGCGTTCACCGGCGTCCCGGCCCGGACCGTGTCCCGGATCCTGCACCGGCACGGGGTCCCGCGGCTGGCGGACTGCGATCCGCTGACGGGTGCCCCGATCCGCGCCGCCCGGACCATGGCGAAGCGGTACGAGCGGGCACGGCCCGGGGAACTGGTCCATCTGGACGTCAAGAAGCTCGGACGCATCCCGGACGGCGGCGGCTGGCGGGCCCACGGCCGCTCGGAGCAGGTCAAGGGACGCGGAATCGGTTACGACTACGTCCACGTCGCGATCGATGACCACTCCCGCATCGGCTACGCCGAGGTCCTTCCCGATGAGAAGGGCGCCACAGCGGCCGGGTTCCTCACCCGCGCCGCGGGCTACTTCGCCGGCCACGGCATCCAATGGATCGAACGCGTCATCACCGACAACGCCTTCGCCTACCGCAACTCCACAATGTTCCGTCAGGCAGTCGCAGATCTCGGAGCAGTTCAGCGCTTCATCAAGCCCCACTGCCCCTGGACCAACGGCAAAGCCGAACGCTTCAACCGGACCCTGCAAACCGAATGGGCCCACCGGCAGGTCTTCACCAGCAGTAACGACCGCCAATCCGCACTTGCGCCCTGGCTCCAGCACTACAACACTGAACGAATCCACACCGGCATCGGAACCACACCCATCACCCGGGTGTCACCAACCTGATGGCTCAGTACACCTGATATGTAGGTGTTCTTGTCAATAGGGCAAGGGTGAGCGGTCCAGGGCTGGTTTGTCTTGGACCGCTCTTTTCGTATCCGTTCTTCGGCGTCGTCCGGTTGGCTGGCGCGTCATGTTCGACGAGGGAGCGCTGTCTGGCTGATATGCGCGGGTTGGTTACCGCAGGACGAGGTGTTCGGCTGGAGGGGTGCCGCTGGTCT
>NZ_JBFTZW010000188.1:0-1532 GCF_056406555.1 Arthrobacter sp. P1_B4 | reverse complement strand
GCGGCGAGCTTCACGGCGGCCAGCCCGCGGACCAGGTGCATGTTGGAGGACAGCGGCTGGCCGGTGATGGGGAAGTTCTCCACGGCCCGGAGGGTGTGGACGCCCCAGTAGGCGCCGACGGGAACATCCCGGTCACCCAGGAGATCGTGTTCGGAGCGGGTGTCCGGGGCGGTATGTGCGGTGGTCATGGGGTCCTCACAGGGCTTCGTTGACGGGTTTGGACGGTAAAAATCTGGGGGTCGGGGCAGGACTGAGTGACGCCGCAGCCGGCACGGTGGGCATGGTTGTTCCAGGGCAAAGACGCCGCGCGCGGCTTGGGGCGATTGCAGCAGGGAGGGTGGGTGAAATCCGGGGTTTAGGATTTAGCGCGTATGGCCGGCCCTGGAGTTTCCGCTTCCGGGGACGATGGTGCCCAGAGCGCATTCGACCCCGTGCAAATGCAGCCTCATGGCCTGGGATGCTTCCTCGGCTGATCCATTCTCGATGGCAGCGAAAATGCGGGCGTGTTCCTGACCCGATTCCTYGCGCCGGTCAGCCACGAGGTTAAGGGTGTTTGATTGGTTGGCCATGGCGTCGCAGATGTCTGACAGGAATGATTCGAACACGCCATTGCCGCTGCACCGGGCGATGGTCACGTGGAACTCGGTGTTCAAAAGCACCCACTGCTGGAGATCATCTTCCTCGGACATTTCCCGGAGGATTTCCCGAAGGGCCTCCAGGTCTTCGCTGCTGCGGCGTTGGGCGGCTAGGCCCGCGGCCGGCACTTCCACGTGGGGGCGGGCTTCCACGAGGGCGCTGGCCGAATACTTGCCGAGTTTGAGGTCCTGGGCCACCTTGTCAGCGATGACGAAGGTGCCCTTACCCGTGTGGGTGGCCGTGAGTCCCAATGCGGTGCAGGAACGCAGCGCCTCCCTGACCATCGTGCGGCTCACGCCGTACTGTTTGGCCAGCGATGCCTCCGAGTCCAGGCGGGTGCCGACAGGAATCTTGCCGCCTTCGATTGCGCTGCGGAGGGATGCGAAGACCGCTTCGGCCGCGCCGACGCGCACCACTCGATCTTGTGCAGCTGTCCAGCTGTCCAACAGGTCCATATGAAGACTATGGCACCTGTCACACGGACCGTCAAGGAAGTTCCGAATATGTCGTGAGGGTAAGGGCCTCAGGTGCTCTCGCCAAGGGTTGCGGATGCCGCCCCTGATGCTAGCCCGCGAGAATCGTGCTCGAAGTCGAGTTCGGAGTGGAATTCCAACGCCACGACGACGGATCCAAACCGAGAATGCCCGACCTTCTATCTCGGGACGTGAACCACGTGGCGGAAGTGATCACGACCACTCAGTGTGCCGAAATTTTGGTGGTGCAGAATGGGACCGACACAGCCAAGACCGTGGCCATAGCCCCGTTCAGCCCAGCGATAAACACATCGCCAGCGGCTGCCTGCCGATGGCCAGGTCAACGCCGACCAGCACCAGTGAACCCGCGGCGACCGCGGAAGAGATCAAGGCCAGCACCAGCAGAACCATCCAAGGGAGGAC
>NZ_JBFTZW010000187.1:0-1563 GCF_056406555.1 Arthrobacter sp. P1_B4 | reverse complement strand
CTTGTCAATAGGGCAAGGGTGAGCGGTCCAGGGCTGGTTTGTCTTGGACCGCTCTTTTCGTATCCGTTCTTCGGCGTCGTCCGGTTGGCTGGCGCGTCATGTTCGACGAGGGAGCGCTGTCTGGCTGATATGCGCGGGTTGGTTACCGCAGGACGAGGTGTTCGGCTGGAGGGGTGCCGCTGGTCTAGGAATGTCGGGCGTCACCGGTGTTAGCCGGTTGTCCATAGTTGTGTCGCGGGTCTCCTCCACGCTGCCGGGCCTTGGGGTCGGGGCCGGGAACGGTACGTCTAGTCATCCGTCCATGGGTGTTCCTTTTGGACGGGGGCTGCCAGGGACCAGCACCAGCCGGCCAGTTCCCGGGCGATGGCGACGTTGGCGATGACCCGGCGTTTGTGACGGGTTTCGAACTGTTCCCACTTGTGGTGCAGCCGGTGGTTTCCCTGGTGGCCGCGGACCCGGGACGCTTCGTCGGCTGCATCCCAGCGGGAGCGCATGTCACGACTGGCATTGTTGTACGGGCGGCGGTGGTGCCAGGCGGCCTCGACCAGCAGACGGCGGGCATGGGTGTTCCCGGTCTTGGTGATCGCGCCCTGGGACCGGGACGCACCCGAGGAATGCTCCGAGGGGACCAGGCCCAGATACGCGCCGATGGTGGAGCCGGTGAAGCGGTTCCAGTCGCCGATCTCCACCGCGAGCCCGAAAGCGGTCAGCACCGAGACACCGCGCAGGCACATCAGGGCCCGCACCACCGGGGCATACGGTTCCGTTGCCGCCATCGCGGTGATCTTCGCATCCAAACGATTTCTGCGGTCCAGCGTCAGTTCCGCCATCTCCAGGCCGGCCTCGTATGCGGCCTGCAGGGCAGGGTCATCGAAATGTTGCCGGTGCAGCCAGGTGTGGTGGGCGTCGGTCCAGGCCTGGCCGCCGGAGTAGACCAGGCCGTGGCGCAGCAGAAGCTTGGAGACCCGGTGCCGTGCTCTCATCAGATCCGCCCGCACGTCCTCGCGGGCACGCACCAGATCCCGGGCGGCCTCCTGGGAAGGGCCCGGGACCCGCACCGGGGTGATTTGCCCGAGCAGGGCCAGCCGGGCGAGATGTTCGGCATCCCGGGCATCGGTTTTCACCCGGTCTCCGGGAGGGCGCTGGAGCTTCGACGGCGCCGCGACCACGCATTCAATCCCTGCCGCATTCAGAAGCCGGGCAAGACCGAATCCGGTGGGTCCTGCTTCATAGACAACCAGGACCGGGCTTGGTAACCGGGCTACCCACTCGGCGATCCCGGCATCGTTGGCGGCCAGGCTCTGGCGCAGAATTTCGCCGGTTTCGCGGTCGATCGCGCAACCCTTGACACTGCGCGCATGGACATCCAAACCGACGTAGGTACGCTTGTTCATGGCTGGAACCTCCAGACGTTCAAATGTGGCTCTACCAGTCCACACCCGCACCAGAATGCGGAACAGACCGTGGGCCGGCAACCCACGAATCTCTTTGAACCCGGGGTTCCAGTCCTACTTCAGGCAACCACCACACTTCATATTGTCTAGGGCTCATATTGTCTAGGGC
>NZ_JBFTZW010000186.1:0-1588 GCF_056406555.1 Arthrobacter sp. P1_B4 | reverse complement strand
GTCCTGGACGTTATAGGCGAGTTTAGTCACCGGTAACTCACTTTCGTGTGATGTTCTGACCCGACCGATCCGGGGGCCGGGCGGCTGCGGCCACTTCATTTTGGGCACGCGGCATTACGGCGGGTGGTGGGATGATATTGGGGTTCAGCGCCGGTGCCGGGCGGTTCCGGCCCCGGCGCTGACAAAGGGGGTTTAGCCCCGGGGATCGAGCACGAAGTTGTAGGTGACTTCGCGGCCCTTGCCGTCGGCGCGCTCGGTGGGGGCCAGGACGAGTTCGGGCTTTACGGCCGAGGCGATGTCGTCGGCCACGTGCTCGTCGCCTTCGAAGTAGAGCTGGGTGGTGATGAGCTCGTGCTTCGGGGCCGAAACCTTCAGGTGCAGGTGGGCCGGCCGCCAGGCGTGCCAGCCGGCCGCGGCGATGAGGGCACCGCAGGCACCGTCGGTGGGGATCTGGTACGGCGCGGGCTGCATGGTGTTGATCTGGAAGTTGCCCTGAGCGTCGGCGATGATGGAGCCGCGGAGGTTCCATTCGGGCAGTCCGGGGGCGAACTGGGAGTAGAAACCGAGGTCATCGGCGTGCCACAGTTCGATCAGCGCTCCGGCGAGCGGCTGGCCGGCGACGTTCGTGACCTGGCCCTGGAACAGCAGCGGTGTGCCGGGCTCGTCGTCGCGCATCGGCAGGGTGGCCGGGGTGTTGAGCGTGGGGGCGCTCGGGATGTAGTACGGTCCCTCGATGCTGCCCTTGGAACCGTGGCGACTGGAGTTGGCGACCTCCTCGACGGAGTGCTCCACCCATACGTCCAGGAACAGCGGCCACTCCCCGTCCTCGCCGACCTGGATGAGCCAGGCCTTGAAAGCGTTGTATTCGTCGTAGGTGACCTTCTCGTCCAGGACGGTGTCGTTGATCGCCTTGATGACGCGGCCGGCAAGCGTGCTGACCCGCTCCTGGCTGGTGCCGGCGGCGAGGTGCTTGTTCTCCCGGAAGCGGGCGGTTGCCCCTGCGCCCGAGGAAGCTGCTGTGGCTTCGGTTTCCATTGTCATGGTGACTCCCTTGTCAAAAAAAGAAGGATGGTAAAAACGGTCGGCGGTTCCGGACTGGCAAATTTCGCTCAGTGCCGTGCCGCACATCACATCCGGTGTTGATTCAACGGTAGGCCCGTAATTGGTCGAGGGGAAATACCTATTTCCGGCCCATTGAAAGCTTTTGGATATGAATGTTCGAGTGAGGGGCTGGGCTATTCGACAGCGGACGGGTGCTTGGCCAGCGGCGTCACCTTGATGTCCATGTAGGGGAAGAGCGGCAGTCCGGAGAGCAGGGTGTGCAACTCGTCGTTGTCCGCGACGTCGAACACCGAGTAGTTGGAGTATTCGCCCACGACCCGCCACAAATGCGCCCATCGTCCGTCCCGCTGCAGCTGCTGGGAATACTCCCGCTCTTCCGCCTTGACGGCGTCGGCGCGTTCCTTGGGCATGTCCAGCGGAATATTGACGTCCATGCGGACGAGATACAGCATGTGGTTCTCCTTGCGTGGTGGGGAGGGGTGTGCCGGCGTTCTGAGGCAGGATGCGGGCCGGGCCGGGCTAGTCC
>NZ_JBFTZW010000185.1:0-1702 GCF_056406555.1 Arthrobacter sp. P1_B4 | reverse complement strand
CCCCTCAGCGGGTGCCGGCTGTCGTCGGGTCGGGCTGAAATGTGTGAGCGCACGTGCTGGGTTGCTGAACGTTAGCGGGCGGGCATCTTCGGGGCCCGAGGCGGACCTCACCGGTGAGGTCGGCGCGGCTGAAGGCGGGTCAGCCGATCCGCTGGGCCAGGGGCACGATAATCCCACCGGACCGCGCACATGGGTGATACGCCATCGGTGATACCGAGATAATCGCAACGTCGTAGATGCGGCGTGAGGTCATTCTCCGGTGTTCATCGTCTCGATCCATCCGGACGGATGGAGCCGACGCGGATTCTCAACACAATCACCTGGACCGCTTGGGCAAGTCCGGCCTCCACGAACCTTAAACCGTCAGCGCGTGCCGGCCGCATGGACGGCCGCGGCTGGCTGGCCCTGCCGTGACTGGCTCCACGCCATCCAGCCACCCGATGCAGCCATGAGCAAGGCACCGGCCGGTTGCGTCGGAAGGCTGCTGCCCGTGGTCGCCTGCCCCAGCACGACGCCGAGGAGGTAGAACAGTACGGCGCCGGCAATCCATAGGGCCCCGGCCCAGCGGGGGAGCGTGCGGGACTGCCAGACCGCGACTCCAAGCAAGACGTTGCCAAGGAACGCGAGCACGATCCCGAGCAGGAACGAGACCGTCATGGCGGATGGAAACTCCAGAAGCATGACGTCCCGGTTCCCTTCCAGATACGCCTTCCCGATCGCGGGAGTGGCGAAAGTGGAGAGGACGGCGGGGACCATTAGCAAGGCAGTTCCCGCGACGGTGATGACTGTTGCTGCCAGTGCCAGGCGGCCGACGCGGCTGTTGGCCAGGCAGCAGCCCAGCGCGAACACCCCGAAGATCGCGAGGATGGTGCCTCCGTAGCTGCCGAGCAAGTGGCTTGATTGATACGAGCCCGAGCTGACGAACCGCGCCCAGGCGTCTGGATCCTTTTGCTGGTCCGGCTGAGGCTCAAGCGTGGCCCAGGCGGTGATCAGGCCGTAAAGAGGTAACGTCCACAACCCCGCCCGGATCCAGTGGGTGATGTTCTGTGCGTTCATGGACCGCTTCCTTCCTCGACCATGAGCCCGCCGCCTGCCCGGAAACGGGACGACGCCTGCCCCAGCGTAGTTCCGGGGCCGCGTCCCGGGCTAGGGTGCGTTGATTCACGGGAAAGGTCCGCGGAACTGCAAAGCTGCGGTGCATCCCGGTCTGGGCGCGCACTGAGCCGAGAGCAGATGGCCGACTGGCGGGGACTCTACCCACTCCTTCGAATCGGGCAGCGAATCGTGCCTGCACGGTATCTTCGCGCGCCGCTGACCGTAGGCTCCATCCGTGTAGATCGCGCCCCGACTTCCTAGTCGTTTAGATCGAAGTCGAGGTCAAGGTCCCGTGGTGTTCTAAGTTGCCGCCAGATTGAAGCGACTCGGGCGGTGGGCAGGGTTGATGCAATGGGCATCCGGTCCACGGCGGTCAGTTGTTTCAGGGCGAGCCCGGTCAGCACCGCGATGTCTCTGATGGGTACCTGGAATGTTCGGAAGGGACCCAGTGGGGGGGAGCCTGTCGAGTGCACCGGGGCGGGGTACATCCGGGAGGTCCGCCAGCTGGGGTGTCTGGTCCACGACTTCCCATAAGCGCCTTTCGCTGTCAGGTTCACTTCGTTGGACCCCGGACGTAATCGATGATCTCCCGGAACAGCGGTCCAAC
>NZ_JBFTZW010000184.1:0-2021 GCF_056406555.1 Arthrobacter sp. P1_B4 | reverse complement strand
GTGCAAGGACTTCGGCTACGGCATCGGCCCCTGGGTCACCACCATGGACGAAATCGATTCCATCGAGGGACTGCGCGGCCAGGTCCGCGTCAACGGGGAGGTGCTCTCCGACACCAAGGTCGAGGACTTTGTCTACACCCCCGCAGAGCTGCTGGCCTACGTCTCGATCTCCGACCGCCTGCAGCCGGGCGACATCATTGGATCGGGCACGATGGGCTTCGGCGCCGGCGTTGAAATCGGAAAGTTCCTGAAGCCCGGCGACGTCATTGAACTCGAGCTCGAAGGCGTCGGYACGTTGCGCACACCGATCTCCACCGAACGCCAGAAGGCTCCCTGGTGGCCCGAGCCGCGCACCTACCCGCACGAAGAATGGGTGGTCTGATGACCCGCCCCCCAGTACGCCGCATCGTCACCGGGCACGACGACCAGGGACGCGCCATCATCCTCTCGGACGGTGCCGCGCCCAACCACTGGTCCTCGGAAGTGATTCCGGGATTCGGTGCCACCGTGCCCTGGCTGACCGCGGCCGGACGCATCGACCACGTCACCGACGCGGACCCGGCCGCGGCCGACGCCGAGATTCCCAGCTTCCCCGCTGCCGGCGAGACGATCCTGCGCATTGCAGACTTCCCGCCGGACGCCGTCTATCCGGACGAGGCGGGTTCGGTGATCTTTAGCGAGCTCGACGGGCACGACGAGGCCGAAGCAGGCGCCGAGCACAGCGGCTCCAAGCACTTCTGGTTCCATCGCACCGACTCGCTGGACTACGCTGTCGTGCTCGAGGGCGAGATCACGCTGCTGGTCGACGAGGGTGAGGCAACCATGCGCGCCGGCGACGTGGCCGTGCAACGCGCCACCAGCCACGCGTGGTCCAATCGCACCGACCGCACGGCCAGGGTCCTTTTTGTGCTGATCGGAACCGAGCCCCTCACAGCATCCCAGATCGCCGAGAGACGCAGGGAAGCTTCCCGGCCCTTGGAGAGCGCATGATCCTCAACGCCCACGCCGCAGACGGCGAAGTGATCTGGGAGCCCGACCTCGAACGCAGCGCGGAGACCGGCATCGGGCAATTCGCCGCCTTCCTGGGCCGGCAAGGCATTGATGTCAGTGCAGGCTACGACGAGCTCTGGCAGTGGTCGGTGGATGAGCCGGAACAGTTCTGGGAACTCTTTGCCCGGTTTGCGGGAGTCGAGTTCGGCGGTACGGCAGGACCGGTCTGCACCACTGACGCCATGCCGCACACGCGGTGGTTTCCGGGACGCACCCTCAATTTCGCCCGGCACCTTCTGCAGGGTCACGAAGGAATTGCGCTGGTGGGCATCGCCGAGGACGGGACGCGCGAAGAGGTCACCTGGGACGCGCTGAGGCGCGAGGTGGCATCCCTCGCCGCGCACCTTCGGGACCGCGGGGTGGGCCACGGGGACCGGGTCGTCGGAATCCTTCCGAATGTTGCCGAAGCCGTCGTCGGGCTGCTCGCCACTGCCACTATCGGTGCTATTTGGTCCGTCTGCGCCCCCGAGTTCGGCCCGGGTGCGATCGTTTCGCGGTTCGCCCAGCTCGGTCCAAAGGTCGTCATCGCCGCGCCGGGCTACCGGCTCGGCGGGAAAGACCGGGACCGCCGTGGGGAGCTGGGGGAGATCTTCGCTCAACTTCCCACCCTCGAGCACATCATCTGGGTGGGGCGGCATACATCTGTCCCGAGTGTCCCAACCCGGGTTCCGGCCGTGGACTGGGCCCAGGCCGTGGCCGAACCGGCGGAGCTCGTCTTCGAGGACGTCGAGTTCAGCCACCCGCTGTGGGTCCTGTTCTCCTCCGGGACAACGGGCATTCCCAAGGGCATCGTGCACGGGCACGGCGGGGCGCTTCTTGAGGAAATGAAGATGCTCCTCATCCACTCCGACCTGCGGCCCGGGGACCGCTATCTCAACGTGGCCTCGACGAGCTGGGTGCTGTGGAACGCACTCGTCTCCGCACTGGGGGTGGGGGCGACGGCGGTGCTCGTAGACGGAAACCCCACCTTC
>NZ_JBFTZW010000183.1:0-2096 GCF_056406555.1 Arthrobacter sp. P1_B4 | reverse complement strand
CCGGGCACGCTGCCCGGCCGGGCGGGGGCGGCGTTCGCGCGGAACACGGCCGCGAAGACGGCATCGAACACGGGCACTTCTTCGCGGGCGGACACGAGCACCACGCGGCAGGTCCAGTAGAGCTGCTCAAGCCGGGCCGGGGGGATCAGGTGGAGCGCCTCGGCCAGCCGCGCCGCCCGGTCCGGCGAGGTCGCCAGGCCGGCCCTCCGGATGGCCGTGACGAACGCGGCGGACAAGGCGGCCGCCTCGACCAGTGGCGGCTGAGGCGGCTGATCGGTGGCACTGTTGTTTTGGGCGGGGCCGTTGTCTTCAACCATCGGTGCCGTCCACGAGCCAGGCCGCGCCGCGGGCGCCGACGAGTTCGAGGTCATCGCGGTTCTTGACGATGGAGCCCCACGTCTGCTCGGTGGTTCCGGGGTCGATCCGCTCCACCCCCAGCACGGCCAGGGCCGAGACCCAGTCGATTGCCTCGGAGATCCCGGGCGGCTTGGCGAGGTCCAGGGTGCGCAGCCGGGTGATGACGGCCGCGGCCTGGAGGGCCAGCGGGCCGCTGCTGGCAGGAACCCGGCGGCGCACGATCTCGGCGATCCGGGCGGGTCCCGGGTAGTCGATCCAGTGGTACAGGCAGCGGCGGGTCAGGGCGTCGTGAAGGTCCCGGGTCCGGTTGGAGGTCAGGATCACGATGGGGGGATGGGTGGCGCGGATTGTGCCCAGCTCCGGGATGGTGACGGCGGATTCGGCCAGCAGTTCAAAGGTGAAAGCCTCGAATTCGGCGTCGGCGCGGTCGATCTCGTCCAGGAGGAGCACGGCAGGCCGCGGGCCGGGATGTTCCAGCGCCTGCAGGAGCGGGCGCCGCAGCAGGTACTGGGAGGCAAACAGGTCCGTTTCCGTGACCTCGGTGTCGCGGACTTCGGCCAGCCGGATGCCGAGCAGCTGGCGCTGGTGGTTCCACTCATAGAGGGCCTCACCGGCGTCGATTCCCTCATAGCACTGCAGCCGGTACAGCGGGGTGTTGAGGAGCTCGGCCAGCGCCTTCGCGGCCTCCGTCTTCCCGACTCCCGCCTCGCCCTCGAGCAGGATGGGCTGCGGCAGGCGGACAGCCAGGAACAGGGCCGTCGCCAGTCCGACGTCAGCCAGGTAGTTGGTCCGGTCCAGCGCGGCCATCAGCGATCCGACATCCGGGACCCGGCGCCGCACGTCCTCCTCCGCGCCGGCCCGCGCCGCCGCCGTCATAGGGCCCCCAGCAGCCCGGCAAGGAGGCGCCGGTAGTCGTCTTCGGTGTCGACGTCCGGGGGGACGGGGCCGGGTGTACGGACCTCGACGACGTCGTCTGCCCGCTGTGCCAGGAGCTTCCAGACGGCTTTGTCCCCGTGCAGGGCGGCCAGGTCCGGCAGCAGGCGCCGGGCAAACGCCATCGGGTGGCCCACGCCGTCGTCGTAGCGGCACACCGCGATGCCGGCAGCGCGCGCAGAAGTGGGCTGCAGGGCGCCAAGCACTGCCCGGACGCTCGCGGCCCGGACACCGGGCTGATCGCCGAGCAGCAGGACGACGGCCCCGGTGTCCGGATGGAGGACGGCGAGCGCCGTGGCGATCGAGGACGCGCACCCTTCGCCGAAGTCCGGGTTGAGCACCACATCGCAGCCGCTGGTGTCCACGGTGCGCTCCACCTCGGCCGCTGCGCCGCCCAGGGCCAGCACCGTCTGGCCGAAGGCGCAGTCCCGGGCAGTCGCCAGGACGGCATCGAGCAGCACGCCCCCGCCGTAAGGCAGCATCTGCTTCGGCCGGCCCAGGCGCCGGGAACCGCCCGCGGCCAGGATGATGCCGGCGGTCCGGGGTCCGGGGCTTCCTTCCGCCCGCAACGGGTCAGGTCGTAACGGCATAGCGTTCCGGATCTTTGCGGAAGGCGGCCCGGCAGCCGGGCGAGCAGAAGTAGACGGCGGCCCCTTCGTGAACCAGGTGCAGGGACGATTCGAGGGCCGGGACGGACATGCCGCACACCGGGTCGACCGCGCTCGCCGGCTCCGGTGGTGCAGGCTCGGATGGCACTGGCTCCGTGCCGAAGCTCGGGGCCGCGGCCGCGGCCGCGGACGCTGGGG
>NZ_JBFTZW010000182.1:0-2154 GCF_056406555.1 Arthrobacter sp. P1_B4 | reverse complement strand
ACCCGCAAACCATCCAACCCGCCCCACCCGAACCCGGAGCGCACAAAACGCCGACCAGATCCGGTCTTGAAATTTAGGGGATTGGCCGCCTCCGGTTCCCAGCATTTCCGCTGGTCTCCCTCGCGGCGACTTAGAAAACAATACACCCACCACGCCCCCACCGCAACTCCACCCCCCCACACCCACCCCACCACCCAAAAACCCCGCCACCACAACCCAAAACCACCCGTCACGCACCTCATCGCACACTCCCCCGCCGCCCACGGCCACTATGCCGTGCATCACTCCATCCCCGTGCCGGCAGCTCCCCCACACGGCGGGCCCAGGCACTAGCAGGGGCGTATGACGAGTTGATGGCCCAACAGCAGCGAAGAACCCTTGAAACCCGCGGGGGAAGTTGCAGGATCTCGTGGTTTGATCGAGCGATTGATTCGGCCGCAGCCTGTTCCCAGTACATCGAAGCAGCAAGAACAGTCAGGCAACCCCCTGAGGTCACCCTTGCTGTCTGTGCTTCCTGCGAGCTCCCCCAGTCCATGTTCGCGATGTTTAGGTTGTCATCGACTCCCCAGAGTTGGCGCGCAATGCATCGGAACGGTCGGCGCGATGCCTCGCGCAGATCCGTGATCTGTATCGGATACCCGCCTTCAAGAGCGCCACGTTCCACGAGGAACAAGACAGAGGCGTGTTCATTGCCTGCCGGAGCCGCCTGGCGAACCTGTTTCCACCCGACGCGATTCCAGGCGGTATCATCAACGGCCCTCACTCAGGCGCGGAATCCATCTTCATGCTCGGAAAGCGCATCCACCCAGACGTCTGGTGCTGAAGGTCGTAGGCACCAGAAGGGAGGGAGGGCCAGGCCTGTGCGTGAGTACTGTCCTTCGTGCGTCTTCTGTCGCCAATAGTCCCGGGAAACCGGGCAGCTCTTCAGGGCCTAAAGCAGGAGGCGTAGGAGACGCGCAGGGCCGGCGGTCGTAGCGGCGCGGGCGGTGGTGGCTGCGGGCGATCCGGCCGGAACGCCGAGGCTAGCGCCGCGGCCGGAAACGCAGTGCCGCCGCTGGCCGGGCCGTGTCCGCAGCGTGCTCTTGACGCGGCCCCGGCCGCAAGGGTAGACAAGGGCCATCCCGGTGCTGTCGCGGGGGTTATGACCGCAGACAGAACGCGGGCAGCGCGGGGACCGTCATGATGAACCACGGCGGAGCAGCGGAGTGAGGTGTGAGCGATGACCGGATTAGTTGCCTTCCGCTTCGTGGCGCTCGGCTGGGCAGCCTACTTCGCCGCGGAAGCAGGGGTTGCGGACGAATGGGCGTACTACTTCGCCGTCTTCGTGATTGTGCTGGCCCAGTGCGCCGGTGTACCGCTTCCCGCCGTGGCCGTCCTGCTTGGCGCCTACGCCTCGGCGCGCCACGGAGACCTGAACCTTACCGCCGTTATCGCGGTCGGCAGCCTGGGCGCCATGCTCGGGAGCACTATTGGCTACGTACTTGGGCGGGTGGGAGGCCGTCCGCTGATGCTTCGACTCGCACAGCGCTTCCATGCCGACGAGAATCGCATCCTCCAGCTCGAGTCGTTCTTCGATCGGCACGGCGGCAAAGCCTTGTTCTTCGGCCGCTGGGTCATTGTTGTCCGGCTCTGGGGCGCCATTGCCGCGGGGGCCGCCAAGATGCCGTGGCCCACTTTTCTGCTCTGGACCATCACAGGGTCAATTGCCTGGGTCGCGAGCCTCAGTGTTCTCGCCTATTTGGCCGGGGCGCTGGCCAATGCGATCGGTGACGCTCTCGACATCGGCGGTTGGGTGCTGGTCCCATTCGTCGTGCTGGGCCTGGTGATCGTTTGGCGCCGGCGCAGACGCCGGAAGCTCAGGCCAGCGGGAGGGACAGGGGACGGCGCACCCGATGCCGAATGAGCCCGACCAGGCGCGTCCGGCCTGTACGTTCCTGCAGCAACGCTCGGCCTCCTTCAAGGCGGAGCATACGACGTCCCAGGGGGCCCCTCATCGGCGATCGGGCACCAGGGCGATTACCGGACCGACCCGGGTTCTGCTGGGCAGCTGGCCCTGGTCTTGTCCGGTCCGGTCCGGGTTCCGCCCCGGGTCGGGGACCCCGGCCCGGCTCGGTTCGGAGAGGCCGGTTAAATGCGGGAGGACCCCCACCTGGT
>NZ_JBFTZW010000181.1:0-2160 GCF_056406555.1 Arthrobacter sp. P1_B4 | reverse complement strand
CTGCCGGACCGACCCCTGCGGCGGTCCCCGGACCCACCCCGGCTCCGGTCCCCGCGTCGGCGCCGGAACCGGTCCCTGTGCCTGTCTCAGCGGCGGCTGCGCCCGACGGCAGCCTGGATGCGCTGAGCCTCGCCAAGGGAATCGCGGCGGAGGCCGCGCCGGACGGCAGCCTGGATGCGCTGAGCCTCGCCAAGGGAATCGCGGCGGAGCAATTGGCCAGCCCGGTGAAGGTCCTCGGCGTTATCGCCGTCGTGGCGTGCATCGCGTACTGGGCCGGCCGGCGTTCGGCGTTCCGGCTGCTCCGGCTGTGCGGCAGGCTCTGAGGAGCGCCGATGCGTGATGTCCTCGCGGCCATGTTGCCCGACTGGCGAAGCGGTGCCACGGCAGGCCTGGCCACCGTCGTGAGCACATTCCGATCTGCGCCCCGGCTCCCGGGGGCGGCGATGCTGGTGACGGCCGGCGGCGAGGCCGTGGGATCCGTCTCCGGCGGCTGCGTCGAGGGGGCCGTGTACGAGCTCGCCACCCAGGTCAAGGACGACGGCGTGCCGGCCCTGGTGCGCTACGGGATCAGCGATGACGATGCCTTTGCCGTGGGCCTGACCTGCGGTGGAATCATCGATATCTTCGTCGAACCTGTTTCCCGGCACCGCTTTGCCGAACTCGACGCCGTCGCGCAGGACATCACCGCCGGGCGCCGCGTGGGCGTCGCCACGATCATCGAACACCCGGATGCCGGCCGCGTGGGGCGGCACCTGGTTGTCAGGCCGGACGGTTGCGGGGGTGACCTGGGCTCGGACCGGACCAACCGCGCCGTCGGCGACGACACCCAGGGTCTTCTCGCCGCCGGCCGGACGGGCATCCTGAACTACGGTGTGGACGGCGAGCGGCTGGACACCGGCATGCGCGTCTTCTTTGCCAGCTATGCGCCGCCGCCGCGCATGCTCGTTTTCGGCGCCATTGACTTCGCCGCGGCGCTGGCGCGGCTGGGCGCGTTCCTGGGCTACCGGGTGACCGTCTGTGATGCGCGGTCCGTATTCGCGACGCCGGCGCGATTCCCCGACGCCGCCGAGGTGGTCAACGCGTGGCCACACCGGTACCTAAGCGAGCAGTTTGCCCAAGGCCTGCTGGATTCCAGGGCTGTGCTCTGCGTCCTGACCCACGACCCGAAGTTCGACATCCCCGTCCTTGAGGTGGCCCTGCGCGGCAGCCCCGTGGCCTTTATCGGCGCCATGGGATCCCGGCGCACGCACGAGGACAGGATGGCACGGCTTCGGCAGACGGGACTGACTGAGGCCGAGTTGTCCAGGCTTCACAGTCCTGTCGGCCTGGACCTGGGCGCCCGCACCCCGGAGGAAACGGCGGTGTCCATCGCGGCAGAGTTCATCGCCCAGCAGTGGAGCGGCAGCGGGGAGCCGTTGCGGCAGCTCGGCGAACGGATCCACCACGACGAGCAGTTGTGACTGTGTGGACATGACGGCGGACGAGGCCCTGCGCTGGACGCTGGCGGTGCTGCTGCTGGCGGCAACGGGCTACCCGGCCGGGCAAAGCCTGTGCGGAGCCGGGCCGGCGGGTCTGCTTTCATGTCCGCCGCCCAGGCCGCCTGACCGCCGCTCCCCCCGGTGCGTCTGATCCGACGCACCGGATTCCGGCTACCGCGCGGCGACCGACGCGGGAGCCAGCAGTTCTCGGTACCGGGCGGCGTGCCGGCCGAGTTCGTCGGCGTCCACCCGGGGTGCCGAATGCAGGATGAGTGGCTGGGCCATCTCCAGGCCGCACAAGTGCGCGGTCGCGTCGAGGGGGCGCAGGAGCTCCTCCATCGTGAAGCGGTTGTGTCCTGCCGGCGCGTAGGACGATTCAGGGCCGCCGGTCGACAGCACCAGCTGGAGCCGCTTTCCGTGGAGGGCGTCGCCTCCGGCGCCGTACGCGAAGCCGTAGGTGAGCACCTGGTCCATCCACTCCTTCAGGACCCCCGGGACGGAGTACCAGTGCCACGGGAACTGCCAGACGATGGTGTCGTGCCCGCGCAGCAATTCCTGTTCCCGGGCGGTGTCGAACCGCCGGTCCGGGTGGGCGGCGGAGAGGTCATGCACCGTCACGTGCTCCAAGTCCATGATGGCTGAGGTGAGGTGCGCGGTGATCCGCGAGCTTTCCAGGTCGGGG
>NZ_JBFTZW010000180.1:0-2278 GCF_056406555.1 Arthrobacter sp. P1_B4 | reverse complement strand
TCCGGCCCGGCGGACATGTCCAGGGCCCACGCCCAGGAATGGACACAATGCCCTCATGCCCACTCCAGGCCACCAAGAATGAGCATGTCCCGCGGCAGCACTGAGCATGTCCACTCCTAACCCGAGCTCCCCCATCCGGCCCGGCGGACATGTCCAGSGCCCACGCCCAGGAATGGACACAATGCCCTCATGCCCACTCCAGGCCACCAAGAATGAGCATGTCCCGCGGAAGCACTGAGCATGTCCACGGAACGGGAGACCATGTCCACTCCCGGCCCGCAGCACTGGGCATGTCCGGTGGAGACAAACCCGGGGTGTCTGCCATTCGGTCACAATTCAACGGCGCGGGCGGCACGGCGATAAACTGGGGTAAGAAGTTACGCCGTCGCGCCGTTTGGTTGCCTGGCCCAGAACCCCGATGATCCAGTGAGGGTGCGCGAATGAGTTTGCCCACTACCGAAGTCCAGCCCGGATCGCAGACGTTGCCCGTCTCGGCCGCCGCCACCAAGCACCTTGTCGTGAAGAAATTTGGCGGTTCCTCGGTGGCTGACGCAGAAGGCATCAAGCGCGTCGCCCGGCGGGTCGTGGACGCCCAAAACGCCGGCGACGAGGTCGTCGTGGTGGTTTCCGCCATGGGCGACACCACCGATGAGCTCCTTGACCTCGCCGGCCAGGTCACCGATTCCGCGCCCGCCCGCGAGATGGACATGCTCCTCTCCGCCGGCGAACGAATCTCCATGGCGCTGCTGGCCATGGCCATCAACAAGTTCGGCGCCTCGGCCCAGTCCTTCACCGGGTCCCAGGCCGGCATGATCACCGACGGCATCCACGGCAAGGCCCGGATCATCGACGTTGACCCGCACCGCATCCGCACCGCCCTGGACAAGGGGCACATCGCGATCGTGGCCGGGTTCCAGGGTATGAGCCACACGACGAACGAGATCACGACGCTCGGGCGCGGCGGGTCGGACACGACGGCTGTGGCCCTCGCCGCGGCGCTCGACGCCGATGTCTGCGAGATCTTCACCGACGTCGACGGCGTCTACACGGCCGATCCGCGGGTGGTCGCCTCGGCCCGGAAGATCGACCGCATCTCCAGCGAGGAAATGCTGGAACTGGCCGCGTCCGGCGCTAAGATTCTGCACCTGCGCTGTGTTGAATACGCCCGCCGCTTTGGGGTACCCCTGCACGTCCGTTCCTCATTCAGCCAGAACGAAGGCACCTGGGTTCTGCCCGGCGCCGACGACAAGATCACGACTCAAGAGGGAGTTGCCTTGGAGCAGCCAATCATCTCCGGTGTTGCACACGATCGGTCCGAAGCCAAGGTCACGGTTGTCGGTGTACCTGACATCCCCGGCAAGGCAGCGGCGATCTTCCAGGTCATTGCGGACGCCCACTCGAACATCGACATGATCGTCCAGAACGTCTCCACCCACGGTACGGGCCGGACCGATATCTCCTTCACGCTCCCGATCGTCGAGGGCGCCGAGGCCCTGGCCGCCCTGCACGCCGCGCAGGACCGGATCGGCTTTGAGAGCATCGAATATAACGAGAAGATCGGCAAGCTTTCGCTGATTGGCGCCGGCATGCGCTCGCACCCGGGTGTGTCCGCCCGCTTCTTCGCGGCCCTCTCCGAGGCCGGCATCAACATCAACATGATCTCCACCTCGGAGATCCGGATCTCCGTGGTGACCCACGCGGATCTGCTCGACGACGCCGTCCGCGCCATCCACAGGGCGTTTGACCTCGACAGCGAGGATGAGGCCACGGTCTACGGCGGCACGGGCCGCTAGCCGCACCTGCGCATCCGGGCGGACCCCGGATGCGCATAAAGACGGGGAAGGGAGCGGCACCTGCCGCTCCCTTCCCCGTCTCCGCCCGTCGTCGGCCGCTTCCCCACAGCTCCGGCCGCATTCCCACGTTTCCGGCCGCGTACCACGCGGCCGCCCAGGATGCCCCCGGCATCCGGGGTCCCCCGGAACCGTCGGAACCGGCGAAGCGGGCCTCGTCAGACCTCTTCTTTCCCGAGATCCGTTTTCCGGACAGCGTAGTGGTGTCCGTGGTCGTCCGTCTCGACTTCGAAACCTGCCAGGTCGTCTTCCGAGGCGTGCTCGAAGTCGTCGTGCTTGTGAACTACAGGCGCCGCGGTGTCGCCTCGATTTGCGGGCCCGAACAGCAGCCTCAGCTTGTCGGTCTTTTCCATGAAAGCTCTGACAGCACGTGTCACTAGTCCCACCCCCTTTCCTCGTCCCGGATGGTTCAGGATGCTGCACAGCGG
>NZ_JBFTZW010000179.1:0-2394 GCF_056406555.1 Arthrobacter sp. P1_B4 | reverse complement strand
AACCGGAGCCGCTCACAGGCGGTCCTTCATCCCAGAGGGCGCCGGTGGGAGTGCACATCCAGGGCGCCACCCTACTCATGTACCGTTCCAGCGGGCCAATCCAAGACTCCGATGCAGACGGCGTACAGACTTTGGGCACCCATTCCTCCGGCACGACGACCTTCAGCGGACAGCAGAAAGCCCTCTACGGAACGTTCGGCGACATCGGCACGTATACCTACACCGGCAAGGGTGGCGGCAAGGACGCGGACGGACGCATTTCGAGGGATGCGATAGGCCTCTTTCTCGCCGCACCGGCCCCGCCGCTGTCACCGGAAGAGATGGCCAGGGCGCAGTCCCGCCTCGCCGCCGTACTGCCGGAATTCCTGCCCATAAATGCGCGCGCAATTGTGATCCAACCATAGCCACGTCCGACATGGACCAACGATCAGGAGGGGAGTGAGTACAACGCTATGAGTGACTTCTCTAGATCGCCGTTGGAACTGCTGCTTGAAAGCTTGAACAAGGGGTATGTCGGCATCCACATCGAGCAGGGGGTGCCGATCCTGGACCGGGACCTGAACCTGCTCCAGGACCTTCTGGCCGCCGGTGTGCGCTCGCTGTTTTCCCGTTATATCGGCAACGGGCTGGCTTTCGGGGAGGATGGCTCGGGGGAGGACGGCTTCGCCATTCGGGCTCTTCCGGCGGGGCAGAACAGCAATGATTTCCAGATCACCGGACCGGGTTCCTGCCTGGCCGGCGGTATCGAGGCCACGGTTGAGGCGACAACTACCTATGACAACCAGCCGTCGCGCCCTGATGGCCGGCATGTCCCGAAATTGAGTACGCCCACGGCTGCCCAGCCGGACCCGCGTATCGATACCGTGTATCTGGATGTGCTTCTCACCGAGGTGGACGAAACGACGGATACTGCTCTTGCCAACAGTGAGGACGTGGGGATGCAAACCTCCGTTCGGCTCAAGCCTGAATGGTCTGTTTTGGTTGCGGAAGGTGGGCAGGTGCCCGCGCCGACGAAAGGGCACGTGCATTACCCTCTCGCCGAGTTGCGCCGCCGCCGTGGTGAAGACGCCATTACTTCCGGGACTTTGGATCTGGAGGGAACGAAGGCGGAAAAGATCACCGACCTCCGACAGCGGAAGTTGACCCTGTCCCACCTTGAGACCCGTCTGAGCCTGCTCGAAAAAGTACTTATCGCGCCGACCTTCGCCCAGAACACGCCGCTGCAGCCATTGACAGGCCAGATCCATCAAGAGGTCACCCTGACTGGGAACAATTTCGACAAGGGAGGGATCAAAGTCTTCTTCGATAGCGTCCCTGCCACCGTCGCGGCGACGTTTTCTTCCAACCAAATCAAAGTTCTGGTTCCAGGGGGCCTCACGCCGAACGGGACCGGGCGAACCGTAAGAATCACTGTTGCCAACGAGGTTGCCTCCGCTGTCTGTGACAAACCGTTCCGCGTGAGGGCGGTGCCAGCCTTCGTTGCCCCACCGAACGCGCAGTTCTCTCCGGCTAGTGGTAGTGCGGGAACCGAGGTCGTTCTGTCGGGATTCAACTTCAATGCCAGTGACCTGACAGTATTTTTCGAGGGACAACCCGCTCCAGTCGTTGGACAAGCGACAAATAATTCAGTCAAGGTGCAGGTTCCCGATGGACTGGCCACCGGCGCGGCAGTCGCCATCAAGGTGAACACTCGTGAAGGCAGCGTGCAAAGTGACGATCAGTTCCGGGTGGAAAATCCGCCTCCGAGCCTCACCGGATTTACGCCGCCTGTGGTCGCTGTTGGGGGTACGGTCACGCTGCGCGGTCAAAACTTGGATGTCCCTCCGGTGCGCGTGGAATTCACCGTCGAAGGCTTCGCCCCCGTCCGGGCAGGACTCACTGACCCTGCCACGCCGACTCAAATCAAGGCGGAGGTGCCCGATCTGACCTTCGGCGCGGAGGGGCAACGGCAGGCCCGGATCAAGGTGACGACCGGTTCAGGATCGGACGTCAGCGCCGGTTTGATCACCATCACCCGTACCTAGGGTCAATAAACTCACCATGCCGTGGTCACGGGAGGCCTTCGCGGGATCAGCTGGCCGGGATATAGGAGGATTTGATGGTTTTCACTTTGTATCCGGATCCGCCGGTGGCACCGAGGACTGTGCCCGCCGGCGGCCGGGGGGAAGCGGGCTTTGTCCAGTCCGCAGGCACACCTGTACCGGAGTTCACTGGCATTTATGAGCGGATGATGTTCCTGCGGGTGGCGATGATCGGGGGCTCGGTGGCTCCGACCGTGTTCATGCAGGCGGGGAGGGGCCCGGCGGTGGCGGTGGCGGCGGCGACGCAGCCGGTCTTCCGCGCCACCCGTCCCGACGGCGCCGGTACCGGATTTGTAGGGGACGTGTTCCTGGT
>NZ_JBFTZW010000178.1:0-2395 GCF_056406555.1 Arthrobacter sp. P1_B4 | reverse complement strand
CTCCACATTTGCCCGGTTGTACCAGGAGCGGTCGAACATCACGATCTCCCCGGCCGTGGGCAGGTGCTGGATGTAGCGCTGGAAATACCACTGGCCCAGTTCACGGTCAGAGGGTTTACTCAATGCCACTGCCCGGGCCGAGCGGGGATTCAGGTGCTCAGTGAAGCGCTTGATTGTTCCGCCCTTGCCGGCAGCATCCCGGCCCTCAAAGACGATCACGTGCCTGAGCTCCTGGTCCTGGCCCCAGTACTGGAACTTCAGCAGTTCAACCTGCAGCCGGTATTTCTCCAGCTCGTACTCTTCGCGGGACATCCGTTGCTCGTAGGGGTAGTCTTCCCGCCACGTCTGCACGGCCGAGCCGCCGGGGTGAATCAGTTCCGGATCTTCGCCTTGCCCCCCACGCACCGTGTACCCCATCTCCACCAGATGGTCGATGGCCTCACGCAGGTTTTCCCGGAGCCAGCCCTGGTCCTCGGGTGTCCACGTCCTGTCCGCCGGCGTCATCCCGGCCTCCTTCCGGCCCCCTCGAACCAGCTGCCGGACTTCCAGATGCCGGCGGTGTTCGATGCTCAACTGCGTTCATAGAATGCGACCAGCCTAAGCCGACAAGTGGAGCTCACGATAGGGACGGGCTGGGGGATACTTTGCGTCACCTGACCCGCCGGGCGGGACTACCTACCCGTGGGTGCCGGTGGGGCCGGTTCGATGCTTCGCTTCAGAAGAACGTGATGCCGGTGAGTTCGGCGAGTTTGTCGGTGAGCTTGTCCTGGAAATCAGCGTCGGTGACCTCCGGAGCCGGCTTCCGCGGCCGGCGGTGATGCCAGTACATTCCTGAGACCTGGACGGCGGGGTCAGGGCTGACGGCGAGCCAGCCCTGGGTGTCCTGGCCCATGGCGAGGTCGTCGGGGGCGCCGGCGCCGCCCATCTTGGTGGGCACCCAGCCGGGGTCAACGGAGTTGCTGAGCACGTCGGTCCACTGCCGGGCGACGGCAGCGGAGAGCGCGGAAACGTAGAGCTTGCTCTCGGAGTAGGCCGCGCTGGCGTCCCAGGGCCGTCGGGTCCAATCGATGTCCTGGAGGTTGCTGCTGGCCGCGCGGTGCATCCCGCTGCTGAGGTAGATCAGCCGGTGCGGCCGCTCGATCAGCGCGGTGAGAATGTAGGGCGCCAGAACGTTGACGGCCAGGGTGCGGGAGTGTCCCTCCGGGGTCGCGACTCGCCCCGGCGAGAGGTAGACGCCTGCGTTATGGATGACGGCGTCCATCCGCCCGTAAGCGTTCACCTGCGCCGCCAGTTCCCGGGTTTCGGAGGCCCTGCTGAGGTCACCGATCACGATGCCGATGGCAAGCGGCGCGAGTTCATCGAGGGAGGAGGCGCGTTCCCTGGAGCGGGCGTGCAGCAGGACCTCGTCGCCGCCGTTCAGGAGCGTCCGGGCGGTGGCGAGGCCAAGTCCGTCGGTAGAGCCTGTGATGAAAATGCGAGCCATGAGGATGGTCCTTTCTTCGCCGTTACCTTCCAGAAGCCGCGCATCATTCTGGTTTGATGCGCCCTGGTGGAACATCAGGGGGACGTTCTTCTTGGCTTTGGGCAAGAAGGACGCGATGTTCCCTTGCACATGAAGGTTGGTGCTTGCCACTTGATGGCTTCAGCTACGGACGGGCACACTCAAGAATGAACGCCCTGCGCCTTCATCTAGGCGGATTCGAGAACGTTCTTGAGATTGGTCAACTGAGCGACCTCGGCCTTCATGGTGCGGACAATCACCGGGCCCACGAGCTTCATGAGTCCCTTGGGCTCCAGGTCCAGGCTGAAACGAACAGTCGTTCCGCCCGGCGCTTCACTGAGCCGGTACGCACCGGCCGGACGGGCCGGACCGGCCACCACCTGGAAGCCCAGGAGCTTTCCGGGGTCCGCCGCGGTGATTTCGTAGTCCCCGACGATGGGCCGGCCACCGGGGYCCGAGAGAGTCTGGCTGTACACGGCACCGAGGTCCCCGGGTGTTCCACTCTTCAGTGTTATGTCCTGAACCCCGGAGCGCCATGCGCGGTTATTCAGTCCATCCGCGAGGAACGCATAGACGTCCTCCGGAGATCGGTTGATGGTGGTCTCGTTCTCGGCGTGAGCCATTGCTACCCCYACTGGTTTTAGTCCGGACGCATCCAGGCCGGTCGATCGATGTTGTCCATAGTCCGTAGTGCGCCGGTATTTAGCGGATTGCTTCTTCAGGCTCTTCAGCCATGGGGCTCAGGGTCATCCGGGTGGTGACCAGGAGAGATCCGAGCAGGGATCGGGCGGCCGCGAGCAGGACATTAACCTCAGGGCTGGCCAGTTCATAGAACAACCTGCCCTCGCGCCGTGAGGGGACAACCAGGCGCTGGCGGCGGAGAATGCTCAAATG
>NZ_JBFTZW010000177.1:0-2475 GCF_056406555.1 Arthrobacter sp. P1_B4 | reverse complement strand
CACTGATACCGACCGCGCCGAGACCCCCGACGCCACGGGCACAGCCGGATAYGGCACAGCGACACCCACCACCGACGCCGCAACGCCACCCACGACACGRCAGGACACCACCGGAATCGACCGCGCCGGAACCCGCGACGCCACGGGCCGGGGGCGCCTGCGCAAATACGTCACGACGGAAACCGTCACCAGGACGGTGCCAGTGCAACGCGAAGAGGTTCGAATCGAGCGGGAACCGATTGCCGAGGAAGACCGCGGCGAGGTCTCGAACCGACCGGCCAGCGACGACGAGGTAATCCTTCACGAAGAGCGCGTCATAGTGACCAAGGAGACCGTCCCGGTTGAACGGGTCCGCATCGTTACTGAAACGGTCGCAGATGAAGTCACCATCCGTGAGAAGGTCCACAAGGAACACTTTGACGGCGAAAGCGGCGAGGACAGCGAGGGCTCCGAGGGCACCGAGGGCACCGACGCCGGCCGCGGCTGAACATGCGGATTGTTTAGATGCCCCGGGCAAGGGCTGCGACCCATAGCCCCGGGCATCTTGTTGTCGGAACGGGGGTGCGAGCGATTGGTGGCCCCCGGCCGCACCCCTCCGCCGGCGGGGCTATTGGGATCCCCTGCCCACCGGTACGGCTATGGCCTCTCGCCTGCGGCAGTGCCAGTATGTTGGGAATCAGGCTGAACCACGGAGCCTGGCTCCGGGCGGAAAGGACTCGAGGTCATGACCTACATCAACAACTTCGACGATGTGGGGCGCGGCGACGTCGCCGCGGCAGGCGGCAAGGGCGTCGGTCTGGGCGGCCTCAGCCAGGGAGGACTGCCGGTCCCGCCGGGGTTCGTGTTGAACACCGCAGCCTACGCGGATTATGTGGCTGCCAACCATCTCGAGGCCGGCATCCATGAACTGGCTGTTCTGTCGCCGCACGCGGCGCCACAGGACTACGAGGAAGCCTCGAAACGGATCCGCGCCCTTTTCACCGGCGGCACCATGCCACACGCCATCGCGGCGGAACTCGGCGGCGCCTACGGAAGGCTAGGCGACGCAGACACAGCCGTGGCGGTGCGCTCCTCCGCCACGGCCGAGGACCTCGCCTCAGCCAGCTTCGCCGGGCAACAGGAAACCTACCTCAACGTCCGGGGGACGGAGGCTGTGGCCGCGGCCGTGATTGAGTGCTGGGCCTCCCTGTGGACAGCGCGTGCCATGGCCTACCGCGCCCGTGAAGGCATCGACCCGGACACGGTGCGCCTCGCCGTCGTGGTCCAGCAGATGGTCGACGCCGAGGCGGCCGGGGTGATGTTCACCGCCAATCCGGCCAACGGGCGCCGCGACCAGACGGTGATCAGTGCCGCGTGGGGCCTGGGCGAGTCCGTTGTCAGCGGATCGGTCACCACGGACGACGTCGTCGTCGAAGCCGGGACGGGCCGTGTGCTGTCCCGCCGGACAGCTGACAAGGAGGTCATGACCGTCAACGCGGAGCGCGGCACCCTGGAGCAGCCGGTGCCGGCGACGCGCCGCCGGCAGGCCGTATTGGACGACCGGGCGGCGGCCGAGCTGGCCGGTTACGGAACACGGATTACGGAGCATTTCGGGACGCCGCAGGATATCGAGTGGGCACGCGCCGGTGGCGAGTTCTTCATCCTGCAATCCCGGCCCATCACCGCGCTGCCCGACCCGGCAGCCGACATCCCGGACACCTGGCCGGTGCCCTACCGGCACGGGCTCTACTTCCGGGCAAGCATCGTTGAGCAGCTGCCCGACCCCCTCTCGCCGCTGTTCGCCGACCTCATTGACGGCTCGGTGTCACGGTCGCTGAGGGCCCTGATGGCCGGCGCCGTCGGCAAGGAGGTCATCCGCGAGGACGACGTCGGGCTGCCCACTATCAACGGCTACGCCTACTACTATTACCGCAACTCGGGAATGTGGCGGGTGATGGGCAAATCGCTGACGGCGATGCGTGCGCTGGCCCGCGGCAAGGCGCATATGGGAGTGGCGGGCTGGCGGGAATTTTCGCATCCCCGCTACGAGCAGGTGATCAAGGACTGGTCCGCGAAGCCCGTCGGGGAGCTCTCCGGAGAGGAACTGCTGGCGGGTGTGCAGACGCTGCTTGACGCCGGCACGGTGTACTACACGGCCGTGCAGTCCATCATTCCGATCGCCGCAACAAGCGAAATCTCCTTCCGGGCCTACTACGACAAGTTCGTTCGGCGCGACGGCGATCCCCCCGCCCAGACTTTCCTCCTCGGTTACGACAGCGAACCCATCCGCGCAGAGAAGTCGCTGTACGACCTCGCAGCCTGGGCCCGGGACGTCCCGGGGCTGGCTCCGGCGATCCTCAACGAACCCACCGCCGCACTGGCCGGGCCGCAACGCACCGGGTTCCCGCCTGCCGGAGTGGACCCGGCACCCTGGCAGCAATGGCAGGCCCGCTTCCAGGAGCACCTCGGCCGGTTCGGCCATGCGGTCTATAACCC
>NZ_JBFTZW010000176.1:0-2495 GCF_056406555.1 Arthrobacter sp. P1_B4 | reverse complement strand
CCCACACGTGTTGTCCTGGCAGGAGGCCCGTCCAGTCCTGAGGCGCGAAGCCGTCGCTCGGGTAGCGGGATTTCTTCTTCATCCACGGGTTTCATTTTCTACATTTCTCGCTGGGGCTTCCTGCCGCGGGCGCTGCTGGTGTGGTGTGGTGAGGGGGCGGGGGCCGGCCCCTCGGGCCCTTGGCTCGCGATATACATCCACAAAGCTCGACCCAGGGCCCCTTCCTTAAGAAGCGTTGGGGTCGCGATTCCTGACAGTCTGAATCCTTCCAGGGACTGGTTTCGGGTTCCGGTATGTACGTCATCGGCGACGACTTCGTGCGTCCGGGGCGTCGTCGTTCCCGGTCATTGTTTCGGTGGCTGGGGTGCCGTCGTCTTCGTAGTGTGTGGCTCCTGTGAGGTCGCGTCCGGCGATGTATCCGAAGGTCAGGGCGGGGCCGAGGTTGATGCCCCCGGCGGGGTATTGTCCGCCCATGACTGAGGCCTGGTCATTACCGGCGACGTAAAGGCCCTTGATGGGGTGCCCGTTCGTGTCCAGGACCCGTGCGCGCGCATCGGCTGCGAGGCCTGCGAAGGTGCCGAAGGAGCCAGGGACGATTTTGACGGCGTAGAACGGCCCCTTTTCCAACGGGCGCAAGGACGGGTTCGGGGTGTTCTTGGGGTCTCCGCCGTAGCGGTTGAATTCGCTGGCGCCGCGGTCAAAGTCCGGATCCACCCCCTTGCGGGCGTTCTCGTTGAACTCGGCCACGGTCTTGACCAGAGCATCGGGGTCGATGCCGCAGGCTGCGGCGAGTTCTTCGATGGTGTTGCCTTTTTTGAGGTAGCCGGAGCGGAGGTAGGGGAAGAGCGGGACGGGCAGCGGTTTGGCCATCCCCAGCGGGAACTTGCGCACGTACTCGGCGTCGGCAATCTGCCAAGCCTCGACCGATTCACCCTCGGGGGTCGCCTTCAGCATTCCTTCCACATAGTCGTAGTAGCCGTTGGCCTCGTTAACGAAGCGCTTGCCGTCCCGGCGCACCCCGATGCCTCCGGGTTTGGCGCGGTCCATGATGTGCGGGAACGTACCGGTGCGTCCGTTCCGGTATGGGACCAGGGAGACCGGGCACCACGCTGCCGGAGACGCCGCATCGGTGTCGAAGCGGGCACCCACGGCCTGGGCAATGGTAATGCCGTCCCCGGTAGTTTCCTTGGGTGCGAGTGTCCAGTGCTCGCGGCCCGTGGGGGTCTTGGGGAAAAGCGCCTTGCGGCGGGCAACGTCGTTGGGGAACCCGCCGGTGGCCAGAACGACGCCGCTGGAAGCGTTGATAGTGTAGCTGCCGGCGGGTGAATCCACGACGGCGCCGGTCACCGTGCCGGTCCCGTCGGTGAGCAAGCGCTTGGCGGGGGTGGAGACGCGGATGTCGACGCCGAGGTCGTCGGCTGATTTCATGAGCCGGCCGGTGAGGGCGGTGCCGTTGACCAGCTGCATGCTCCGGCGGTGAATGATCAGGTCCAACAGGTGGAAGCCCACCCGCCAGGCTGCGTGGAACAGGCCCTGGAGGTTTCCCTGGGAGGCGGAGAGGAACTTGGTAAGGTCCGGCCCGGCCATGATGCCCATGCCCAGGAATGATGTTTCGTAGAGCTGGTGGCGCATTATGGCGCGCAGTTCTGGTTTGATTTTGCGGGCGTTGAAGGGTTTGGGGCCCACGGCGCGGTGCCCGGTGCCGGCGCCCGGTGTGCTGCCGTAGATGTCCTTGATCTTGGCTCCGGGAACGAACTGCAGGCTGGTCTTGTCCTGGAAGAAACCGACCGTGTGCGGGACGGCCTCAAGGAACGCCTCGACCTTGTCCTCACGGTAGTTCGCGCCGAGTCGGTGGCGCAGGTAGGTGCGGAAGAGTTCGTGGTCCTCGTTGACGCCGGCGGCTTTGGCCAGCGGGTTACCCGGGGTCCAGGCCCAGCCTCCGGACCAGGACGTGGCGCCGCCGCAGACCTCGGCTTTTTCCACGACGATGACTTTCAGGCCGTGGTAGGCGGCTGTTACGGCAGCGGAAAGCCCGCCCGCGCCGGAGCCGATGACGAGGACGTCGCAGTCCAGGGCTTTGGCGGGGGATGTGGTCAGGTCATCAGATTTGGTGGTCGGCGCTGGCCTTAATTGTTGGCTGTATCTGTGGTCTGTGTTTTGTGTGCAGGGGGTGAATGCGTGGCAACTGGCGTCTCGGTTGCCGGTTGCCGCGCACTAGTCTTCGCGTCACCGTTGGTTTGGTTGCGTCCTGCTTCTTGTTTTTAGCGGTGTTCCTTGTTGGCCCACTTGTAGGACCAAAGGCTGGAGACCAGGGCTATCAGGCAAAGCCCGGCGAGGAGCGCCGCGGCAGGGGCCCAGCTGCCGCTGCTGGCCATGAGGGCGGTGGCGATCAGGGGGATGAAGCCGCCCACGGCTCCGGCGAGTGCGTAGGCGAATCCTGCGCCGCTGTAGCGGATCCGGACGTCGAACATGTCGGTGAACCAGGTCTGCTGGAC
>NZ_JBFTZW010000175.1:0-2934 GCF_056406555.1 Arthrobacter sp. P1_B4 | reverse complement strand
ATGCCAAGGCATCCACCGTGTGCTCTTAAAAACTTGACCACAAAAGATCAAGGAGTAATTTTCGAGAGAACCACAGAAACCACCACCATCACCCCAAAAGGCAACAGCGACAGATCCAGGTTCATATTCTTGGAAATTGCTTCTTATAAAAGATGCTCGCGTCCACTATGTAGTTCTCAAACAACAACCCCGTACCACACACCCCACACACGCCCCACAAAAGGGAACAACCGTGTGATCGGTGCAGCCAGGAAACCAGAAACAAACCAGCCCCGGAAGGGAAAACCCTCCCGGTCCTGTTGTCTCAGGACCCAACAGTGTGCCAAACACTACCCAGCAGCTCATTCCGGCGTGCGTTCCAGGGTTGTAGGTGCTCCTTAGAAAGGAGGTGATCCAGCCGCACCTTCCGGTACGGCTACCTTGTTACGACTTAGTCCCAATCGCCAGTCCCACCTTCGACAGCTCCCTCCCACAAGGGGTTAGGCCACCGGCTTCGGGTGTTACCAACTTTCGTGACTTGACGGGCGGTGTGTACAAGGCCCGGGAACGTATTCACCGCAGCGTTGCTGATCTGCGATTACTAGCGACTCCGACTTCATGGGGTCGAGTTGCAGACCCCAATCCGAACTGAGACCGGCTTTTTGGGATTAGCTCCACCTCACAGTATCGCAACCCTTTGTACCGGCCATTGTAGCATGCGTGAAGCCCAAGACATAAGGGGCATGATGATTTGACGTCGTCCCCACCTTCCTCCGAGTTGACCCCGGCAGTCTCCCATGAGTCCCCGCCATTACGCGCTGGCAACATGGAACGAGGGTTGCGCTCGTTGCGGGACTTAACCCAACATCTCACGACACGAGCTGACGACAACCATGCACCACCTGTGAACCGGCCCCAAAGGGGAAGGACTGTTTCCAGCCCGGTCCGGCCCATGTCAAGCCTTGGTAAGGTTCTTCGCGTTGCATCGAATTAATCCGCATGCTCCGCCGCTTGTGCGGGCCCCCGTCAATTCCTTTGAGTTTTAGCCTTGCGGCCGTACTCCCCAGGCGGGGCACTTAATGCGTTAGCTACGGCGCGGAAAACGTGGAATGTCCCCCACACCTAGTGCCCAACGTTTACGGCRTGGACTACCAGGGTATCTAATCCTGTTYGCTCCCCAYGCTTTCGCTCCTCAGCGTCAGTTAATGCCCAGAGACCTGCCTTCGCCATCGGTGTTCCTCCTGATATCTGCGCATTTCACCGCTACACCAGGAATTCCAGTCTCCCCTACATCACTCTAGTCTGCCCGTACCCACCGCAGATCCGGAGTTGAGCCCCGGACTTTCACGGCAGACGCGACAAACCGCCTACGAGCTCTTTACGCCCAATAATTCCGGATAACGCTTGCGCCCTACGTATTACCGCGGCTGCTGGCACGTAGTTAGCCGGCGCTTCTTCTGCAGGTACCGTCACTTTCGCTTCTTCCCTACTGAAAGAGGTTTACAACCCGAAGGCCGTCATCCCTCACGCGGCGTCGCTGCATCAGGCTTGCGCCCATTGTGCAATATTCCCCACTGCTGCCTCCCGTAGGAGTCTGGGCCGTGTCTCAGTCCCAGTGTGGCCGGTCACCCTCTCAGGCCGGCTACCCGTCGTCGCCTTGGTGAGCCATTACCTCACCAACAAGCTGATAGGCCGCGAGTCCATCCAAAACCACAATAAAGCTTTCCACCCCCCACCATGCGATGAGGAGTCATATCCGGTATTAGACCCAGTTTCCCAGGCTTATCCCAGAGTTAAGGGCAGGTTACTCACGTGTTACTCACCCGTTCGCCACTAATCCCCGGTGCAAGCACCGGATCATCGTTCGACTTGCATGTGTTAAGCACGCCGCCAGCGTTCATCCTGAGCCAGGATCAAACTCTCCGTTGAAGTAAAACAGACACAACATGCGCCCCCGGGAAAACGGGAYACACACGCTGCACAAAATTTGAAACCAGCCAAAAACACCAGACCACACCACGGGGTGGCGGGCCCGGCAAATTCAACCAATTCAATACAATAAATTGGTATCAACAAACTTGGCACACTATTGAGTTCTCAAACAACAGACACACCCGGCACCACCRCAACCAACAWTCAGTCAAGGATCGCTCCGGAGCAACTTTTCAAACTTACCCGGCCGCTTCACCCTAGTCAAATCGGCGATCCAGACTCATTCTTGCCATAGGCTTCTGGGTCTTGGTGGCCGTTCAACTCCGGGGAGCAGCGCGGAAATAAACTCTACCACCACTTGGACCGGCTGACAAAGCGGCGCCGAAGACGGTGCAGAAAAGCCCGGAATCACGGGGATTCCGGGCCTCTCGCAAACACTTCCCCACGCGCGCCAGACCTGCTGCCCGGGCGCTGCGCCTAGCTCCTAGCCCAGCGGCTTGAAGTACGCGGCCCCTAGCGGAGGCAGGGTGACGGTGAGCATGGCCGGTTGTCCGTCCAGGCCGTCCTTCGTCGCGGTCAGGGTTCCAGTGTTCTCCACCCCGGAACCGCCATAGCTGGCGGCGTCGGTGTTGAGCACTTCCTGCCACTCGCCGGCGGTCGGGACGCCGAGGAGGTAGTCCGTGTGCGGGCCGCCGGAGAAGTTCACGGCGCAGACCAGCGGGTTGCCGTCGGCGTCGCGGCGGATGAACGTCAGCACATTGCGGTCCGAATCTCCCCCATTGATCCACTGGAACCCTTCGGGCTGGTTGTCCCGCTCGTACAGCGCCGGCGTGGAACGGTAGAGCTCGTTGAGATCCTTGGTCAGGAGCTGCATGCCGTTGTGCGCCGGGATGTCCGCGAGCCACCAGTCCAGGCCGTACTGCTCCGACCACTCCGCTTCCTGGCCGAATTCGGTGCCCATGAAGATCAGCTGCTTGCCCGGGTGGGCCCACTGATATCCCAGGAATGCGCGCAGGTTTGCCA
>NZ_JBFTZW010000174.1:0-2598 GCF_056406555.1 Arthrobacter sp. P1_B4 | reverse complement strand
CCGAAGAGCCGTGGCTTTGGAGATCTCGTCGCTCGGACTCGGTGCAGCGACGCTGCGGATGTAAGCATCCGAGGCCTCCCGGTTCTCCTGGGCCCGTGCCATGGACCGCTCCGTCATGCCCTTACCGCGGGCAATCACGTAGACCAGCACACCCAACAAGGGCACGAAGACCAGGAAGAGGATCCAGACGGCTTTCCACCAGCCGCTCAGCGTGTCGTCGCGGAACAAGTCGCCGATGACGGCGAACAACGCCCAGAGGAAGGCGATGAACGCGTATACGAGGAAGAACCACCAGAAAATATCCCAAAAGTTTTCCCAGAAACTCATGTCAACTTCCCTGCTTTCTGTAGGAGCGGTGTGGGGCGGGAATGCAGCCGGGCAGGACTGAGGCTAGCTGCAGACCTGCCCGGAGGGGCCTTGAAGTCAGCATTTAGTCGCCGTCTGGAGGTCACTGACCGCGGCCTGGACGTTGGCGGCGTCGTCCCGCAGGGAGGCGGCCGCCTGAGTAAGGGTGGCATCATCCGGGACGGCTCTGACGGCTGCGTCGAACTTGTTTTCGGCCGTCTTAACTGCGTCCATTTCGTCCTTGGCTACGTCCTGGCTGGCCTTGACCAGGTCGTCGTAGGTCTTCGCGACCTGTTCCCGTGCCGATTTGATCTGTTCTATCGTGGCACCGGGTTTGAGTGTCTGTTTGAAATTTGTCAGGGATCCGGCGAAGGCACTGGCAGCAGCGCATGCCTGCGAAACGTTCTTCTCCGCTCTGGCGCTGCTGACACTGGTGCCGGGGCTGGACGTGCCGCAGCCCGTGAGCAGTGCGATGGCTGCCCCGGCTGCGATCGATCCGGCAAGGATCGGGTGTGGTCTGGACACTGGAGGCCCCTTTCCGAAATGGAATGCGGCAGGGAACCCTGCCGCACGTAAGTCCGACCATTGTCTGCCCGAAACACGGGCGTGGGCCTCATCCGGGGAAGGTGATACGTACTGCTAGCACCCGGAATCCCCCGGCGCCCCGCCGCCAACCGGGCGCCGACCGCGGGATCTCGTACCGACATTGGGCAGCAGCAGATCCCGGCCGTCGTTACGCGTCCCGTTCCCCGGAAGGTATTGGCGATGGTGCCACGTGCGTCTGGATGACTGTCTTAGGGGCTTTTCCTTCCGGCATGTTGTTGTTGGGGATATTCTGGGGATCAGCAGCGCGAGCGGGCCGGTGATCATGGCTTGTGGAGGAGGGCTGTATAGCTTCATTGGCAGCCGCCTTGCAGTGGCAGGGCTGGAGGCCTTCCTGTTAGGAGCTGCCTTGAATTCTTCAATGACGAGACCACCCAACCGTTCTGGCGGCGAGGTTCCAAGGACGTTCGGCGTCGAGGAGGAATTCCTGCTCGTTGATGCCACGACGGGGCAGCCCGTACCCGCCGCGGAGGCGTGCTTGGCCAAGGCCCCGCAGCGCCCTGAAACCAGTGGCGGCCCATCCTTGGCTTTGGAGGTCCAGCAAGAGCAGCTCGAGGCCGTTGGCCCGGTCTGTTCCACGCTGCAGGAAGTAATTGCAGGCATCCGCGAGGGCCGGCGGCTTGCCGACGAGGCGGCCCGTTCGGTGGGCGCACGAGCTGTCGCCGTGGCTACCAGTCCCATGCCGGCCACTCCTACCCTCGTAGCGCAGCCCCGTTTCCTGAACATGGCAACGCGGTTCGGGGTGACGCTCCGGGAGCAACTCACCTGCGGCTTCCATGTTCATGTCGGTGTCAACGACGGTGAGGAAGGGGTGGCAGTCCTGGACCGGATCCGGCGTTGGTTGCCCGTGCTGCTGGCGCTGAGCGCGAACTCCCCTTTCTGGCAGGGTGCCGACACCGGATACGCAAGCTTCCGTTACCAGGCTTGGAGCCGCTGGCCGACCGCCGGGCCCTGCGAAAGGTTCGGATCAGAACGGGAATACCACCGGTACGTGCAATCCCTGCTGACTACGGGCGTACTCCTCGATGAAGGCATGGTGTACTTCGACGCGCGCCTTTCCCGGAATCACCCGACTGTGGAGGTACGCATTGCCGACGTCTGCATGGAGGCCTCACACGCGGCCGCGATTGCCGCGCTGGTGCGGGGACTCGTTGAACGGGCCGCCCAGGAATGGCGCTCCGGGATTTCTGAGCCCCGGCTGTCCGCCGGGCAACTGCGCCTGGCGGCGTGGAAGGCAAGTCAATCAGGCGTCGACGACACCCTCCTGCACCCCCTGCTGAACATTCCATGCCCGGCTGGAGAAGCGGTCCAGGTCCTCCTCTCCCATATCCGGCCAGCCCTGGCCGACAGCGGGGACGAGGAGCAAGTAACCGCGGAAGCGGCCCGGATCCTGAGCGCCGGCACAGGTGCACGCCGGCAGCGCGAGATCATGATGAGCACACAGAGCCTGGCCGCCGTGGTGYTCGAGGCCGTGGGACACACCCACGGCCTCGAACACCACGGCCCAGCCCAGGCGGTCCCGGCGCCTGCAAGCTACCTGACGGATATTCCCAGATCACGTTCCTGATGACTCGGTTGAGGATATGGGTAACGCGGAGCCGGCTCCTGCCAGCGCCCGGGCACAGGCCCGAGCCGCGGTCCTCCCTTGGA
>NZ_JBFTZW010000173.1:0-2632 GCF_056406555.1 Arthrobacter sp. P1_B4 | reverse complement strand
TCACCATGTCGGTGCTGAGCTGGATCTGGGGGCCCTTGATCTGGCCGTAGTACAGCTCCGAGATCCCGCCGGGGTGGGCGATGGAGACCGAGATGTCGAAGCCGCCGTCGCTGTTGCGCAGGGCCTCCACCTCGTCGGCGCTCTTGAGCACCGGGACGATGTCCGCCGGGATCAGGCCGGGGCCGCCGTCCTCCTCGCGCTGCTTACGCTCCAGCGCCCAGAAGCCGGTCTCGACGGTGAGGGGACGCAGTTTGGTGCCCTCGTCGTCGGTCAGCCAACTCTCGGCACGGTACTGCAGGTACGGCAGGCCGTTGTGCGTAAACGAGACGTGTTGCAGGAAGTGCTCGGAGTCCTCGTCTCCAGCCCCCAGCCGGCCGCTGCCCTCCCACTCACCAATGAGCCAGGACAGCGGAACGATTTCGGGGGTCAGATCAGTAGGGATTTCAATCGGCACAGCATCTACCTCTGGAAGCTACGGGGTCTGGAACGTCTTACTTCTGGCCTTTGAAGAGGCGGTACACGACAAAGCCGGCAAACCACGCCATGGACAGGCTGGCCACGCCAAGCAGGACAAGGAAAAAGATCTCATATGCAAGTACGGACATGATGCCATCCTAACGCTTAGTAGATGAGTAGTTTGTCTATGAAGTAGGCCAGTGAACCGACAGCAGAAACCGGCCCGAGCCCCATGCCCACGGCCGCCAAAACATTTAGGCCCTCACCGTTGAGGATGACGAGGCGGCGGAAACTCACCAGCACCGCCCCCACGACGACGCCGACGAGGGCCGCCGGCAGCACGGCAATGTCGGAGAACACCAGGCCGGCGAGCGGCCCGGCAAGGCCGGCGCTCACGATGCCCAGCGGCGCCACGATCCGGTCCGGCCAGCGGATCAGCCCCGCCAGCAGCGCGATCGCCGAACTGATGGCCGCCACGAGGATCATTTCGCGGACCCCGTTGAAGCGCGAACTCGCAATCCAGCCGGCGCCGAGGCAGGAGAGCAGGACACCCGCGCACGAGCCCAGGGTGGATTCGAGGCGCTGGGCCTGACCGGTGCCCCGGATCAGCTGCATGACGAAGATTGCCATGACCCCGACGGCCAAGAACGACGGCGTCCAGTCCAGGAAGCCCGGAGCCGGGAGATAGGTCGCAGCCACTGCCGACCCGACGCCGGGCAGGCCAATCAAGACCGCGAGCGTCTTCTTGGCGGGGATGCCGAGAAAGTAGGGCCAGCCGATACCGATGCCGGCGGCGGCGAGCGCCGCGACGGCCAGGAGGACCTCAGGCGAGGCATAGGCTCCGGCGACAATCGCCGCGAGACCGGCCAGGCCGATGATCCCGACGCTCCACGGCTTCACTGTCTGCTCGCCATCGGCAGACCCAGCATGGCCAGACCTTCGCTCACTGCGGACCCCAATTCGACTCGGCTCAATTTCGACGGGCCGCGGGCCCTGACGGTTCAATCCTGCCCTATGTGAACGGTATGTGTCGCAAAAGGAGGCGCCGGAGGTGACGGGACCATGGCCGGAATGGGGCCCTTAGGTATACTCAACATCAGCAACAAGACGCCCAACGATGCGCGGACACCCCTTGGAGGAACAATGTCGCACATCCTGCTATTGACGAACAGCACGGGAACATCCGTGGACGTCCTGCCTGCTCTGGAACTGCTGAACCACCGGGTGCATATCCTTCCGGCCGAGCCCACTGCCCTGCTCGAGACCGACCCCTGCGACATCGTCCTGCTCGATGCCCGCAAGGACCTGGTCGGCGCACGTTCCCTCACCCAGCTGCTCAAGGCCACCGGCCTCAGCGCCCCGTTGATGCTGATCCTCACCGAGGGCGGCATGGCCGCGGTCTCCTCGGCGTGGGCCGTGGACGACATCCTCCTGGAATCCGCGGGCCCGGCAGAAGTCGAGGCCAGGATCCGGCTCGGCGTCGCGCGCGCCGTTCCGGAGAAGGAGGACGTGCCGACCGAAATCCGGGCCGCCGGCGTCGTGATTGACGAGGCCAGCTACACCGCACGGGTCAACGGCGCCGCGCTCAACCTGACCTTCAAGGAATTTGAGCTGCTGAAATACCTGGCCCAGCACCCCGGCCGGGTGTTCACCCGCCAGCAGCTGCTGACCGAAGTCTGGGGCTACGACTACTACGGCGGCACGCGCACCGTGGATGTCCACGTCCGGCGGCTGCGGGCCAAGCTGGGCGCCGACCACGAGAACCTGATCAGCACCGTCCGCAACGTCGGCTACCGCCTGACCCTGGTCCGCCAGCCCGAGGACGAACTGACCGAGGCCTGAGCGCCACGGCCGCCACGACGCGGCGGCGCCGGTACGCAGGAACTGTACACAAGCACTGAACGCAGAAGGCCCCGGACTCTGGAATCCAGAGTCCGGGGCCTTCTTGGTGCACCAAACCATCGGCACAAACTTCTCAGTATCTAGCAGTACTTCTCAGTGGAGGACATACGGGTCGRACGTATCGAGGCCACCCCAGTGGTGGATCCCCCTCGCATCTGGCTCAACGCCGGACGAGATAACGACTATACGGGGCCGTCCGCAGTTCGACAAAATCGGCCGCTGACCCCCATGCACCCGATAGCCTTGCACCATGAGCCCTGCGCACCCGGAAAAC
>NZ_JBFTZW010000172.1:0-2713 GCF_056406555.1 Arthrobacter sp. P1_B4 | reverse complement strand
TCCCCACGCAACGGCGCCCAGTCCTCTACCTTGCCCTCGAAGACGGCCACCGCCGGCTAAAAAGCCGCCTCGTCAGCCTAGGGGCCGTCAAACCCTCCCCGGACCTGACCTTCATCACCTCCGTTACCAGCGGATATATACCCGACACGATCGGCGAATACTTTGAGAAACACGCCGGCGAGGCCCCCGTGGTCTTCCTCGACACTCTCGGCAAAGCCATGCCGCCAGCTTTGGCAGGAGAAACAAGCTACGAACGTGACTACCGCGTCGTCGGAGGTCTGAAAAACCAAGCCGACGCGCACCCCGGATCCAGCATCATCGTCGTCCACCACACCCGCAAAGCATCCGGAAGCGACTTCGTCGATGCTGTCTCAGGGACACAGGGAATTGCCGGAGCCGCCGACACCGTCCTGCTGTTACGCCGGGAGCGGGGAGAAAAGACGGCAACCCTTCACGCGACCAGCAGGGACACCCGCGAAGGCGAATATGCCGTCTCTCTCGACGGCTCCGGACGGTGGACCCTCACCGGTGGCAGTCTCGAAGCGGCAGCGTGCGCGGAACAGACGGCCAAAGTGACCGGCGGTCTGAGTGACCGGATGACTGACGTCATAGCAACCGTCGGCCGCCACCCGGAAGGAATCACACCACGAAGCCTGAAGGCCCTTCTCCGTGACATCCCGCCCGAAGCCGTGGACGTCTACCTGGGCCGGGCCCACCTGGCTGGAAGGCTCCGAAAGCTGGAACGAGGGAAATACGCTCCGCTGCCGCAGCCAGCGCTGAACCTGGCACCCGCATGAACCCGGGAACCGGCGCTAGCGGAGGACAGGCACAAGCACCCCCTCTAGCGGTGTTAGAAGCGTTAGAAGTTAGAAGCTTCCCACCCAAAACAGGCACTACATGTTTCTCCTGTGTTGTATGTGATGGAAATCAGACAGAACTTCTAACACCTAACGCTTCTAACGGAGAGGGCTGGACACAGCCGACTTCACCCAATCCGCCCGCGAACGGAGCGAGGCACCCCCGCCAGTCTGCCGCCACCCAGGGAGGTCAAAATCGCTACAGGTTTTGAGCTCCCGGACTGTTCACCCGGTAGTCTCCTCCCCCCGTCCGAATCTTTTGCCATGCGGGTCCAGATGTTTGGAGAACGAAATGCACACACACCTCGACGCGGTTGACGCGGCGGTCGCGAGCGGCCGGGGCATCCTGCAGCCCTCCCACCAACCTCTGGTGGAGCTGGTCCGGGCCTTGGCCCGCCAAGTCGATGCCAGCGGAACCGGCGGGCCGTCCGCGCGTCTGGGGGCCGCCTACCTGTCGGCACTAAAGGACCTAAGTCGGGCCCTTAACACCGTGCAGGCGCAGCCGCAGGCTAACCGGGTGGATGCGCTGCTCGCCAGGCGGAGCGCGAGTGGTTAGCCCCCGGGCCCCGATGGCCACCTGGCACTTGTAACCCATGCAATCCCCCGGTGGTGCATTCCGTCCGCGCACCGGTACCCACTCAACCTAAAGAAAAGAGAAAATAATGAACCTTGCTACCGAAGTAGCGACTACTCTCGCCAAACACCCGAGCCTGCATCTCTGGGGAAACGGCAAGGCGCGCGGCTACGCCAACGACACGGACCTCGCCACACGTGACGACGACTTCCTCGAGCCGGCCATGCTAACCAAGATCCGGGACGCAGCCGACTGGTTCGCCCGCTACCTCGTGGCCAGCAAGCCCAACGCTAGGCGCGACGCATCGACCTACCATTGGAAGCACGTGTATGAACGCCACGCCGGCGTTTACGTCCCCAACGGAGTATTCGCCGTCGCGGCGTCCCTCGCCGGACTGTCCCTGGACTGGACGAAGTACAACCCCATCATCCACGCGCGCGAGTCGCGGCAGCACCCCATCGTGATTGTGGGCCTCCGTAACAGAGCGGGCTGAACTGTGCGGCCTGTCGGCGTCCGTGTGTCTGACATTTGGCACGGACGCCGACAGGCACCCCCGCGTGGCCGCCTTTGGGATTGAGGCTGGCCATGACCGTCCTCACGGCCGATGGCCGAGATCAGATCTTCGACAGAAATTCACCGCCGCGGCCCAAGAAGTCTTGCACTTTCATGCGCGCCCCTTCGGACCGTTCTACCAAGACGAGGCTTACTCCCGGATGCCAGCCACCATACCCGCCCCGTGACGCAACATCCATTCGTCAGAGAATGTCCTCCCTCCCCATACAATGCAAAGGCAAGTACGTGCGAGATCGATGAACGCTGCACGGCAASGGGGACCCTGCGTTTGGCTGTAACAAGCCGCGACCGTATGAACGCCCCCTGCCTGCAGCAARGRAAGTGGGAGCAGTGGCCGGCAACAACAACGCCAACCTGGTGTGGAGCATCGCGAATATTCTGCGGGGCACCTACAAACCGGCGCAGTACGGCTCGGTGATCCTACCGTTCACCATCCTCCGCCGCCTCGACGGCGTCCTCGAGAAAACCAAGGACGCCGTCCTGGCCGAGCAGGAAGCGAAGAAGGACCTGAACATCCCGCTGGATACCTTCCTCCAGAAAGCCTCCGGCCACAGCTTCTTCAACACTTCCAAGTTCAACTTCGCCAAGCTCCTCGATGACCCCACCAACATCAAGGCGAACATCCTCAACTACGTCCAGGGCTTCTCGGCGAACACACGGGACATCTTCGAGCGCTTCGAGTTCTACAAGACGCTCGAGAAGCTGGACA
>NZ_JBFTZW010000171.1:0-2735 GCF_056406555.1 Arthrobacter sp. P1_B4 | reverse complement strand
CCGCGAAATGCCTGCCGGCGGGAAGCAGCCTGGCAGTTGGATCAGAATTCAATTTGTCCCCATTTTCTTTATTGCACGCGAAACCTCTGCCTGAACATCGAGTGTCAGTTKCGCCTGTTCCGTCAGCGCCAGAAACCGCGGGTATCGATGAGCCGCTTGCCTTCGAGGCTTCTGGGCTCGATGTCGCGGAATTTGTCGTGGTCCACCAGCAGCACCACTACCTGGGCAGCCTCAATGGCTTTGTCCGTTTCCACCAGCCGGATATTCTCAATCACGGCGAGTTCCTGCGGCAGGTGATCCTTGTGCGGTGCTGCAACCAAAATCTCGGCATCCGGATGCTGCATAGCCACACGCCGGACGATCTCCACGGCCGGAGATTCCCGGACGTCGTCGATATTTGCTTTGAAGGCCAGGCCCAGGCAGGCAATAGTCGGACGGCTGTCGTCGCCGACAGCCTTCCGGACCTGTTCCACAATGTAGCCAGGCTTGCCGTCGTTGACCTCGCGGGCAGTCCGGATCAGCGTCGAATTCTCGGGGTCGGCGGCCACGATGAACCAGGGGTCCACGGCGATGCAGTGGCCGCCGACGCCGGGGCCGGGCTGGAGGATGTTGACCCGGGGATGGTGATTGGCCAAGCGGATGAGTTCCCACACATCGATGTCCAGGTTGTCGCTGATGACGGACAACTCGTTCGCGAAGGCAATGTTGACGTCGCGGTAGGCGTTCTCGACGAGCTTGGACATTTCCGCCGTTGCGGCGTCCGTGAGATGGATTTCGCCCTGGCAGAACACTGCGTACAGGGCGGCGGCGGCTTCCGCAGCCTCAGATGTAAGACCGCCGACCACCCGGTCGTTGGTCACCAGCTCGATCATTATCCGGCCCGGCAGCACCCTTTCAGGGCAGTGCGCCACCAGAAGCTTCGGCTTCCCGTCGTGGCCGTCCAGGCTGAGGTCCGGGCGCAGCCCAAGGATCAGCTCGGCGAGGCGGCGCGTGCTGCCGGGAGGCGACGTCGACTCGAGGATTACCAGTTCCCCGCCGCTCAGCTGCGGGGCGATAGCGCGGGCGGCGGCAGCAATATAGGACATGTCGGCCGACTTGTCCGCCTTGAACGGGGTCGGCACGGCCACGATGTAGGCATCCGCGGCGGGCGTTTCGAGCTGGGCCCGGAGCCTCCCCTGGCTCACCGCGCCCGCGACGTGGACGCCCAGGTCAGGTTCCACGAAGGGCACGTCGCCGTTGTTGATGGCGGTCACGGTGATCGGATTGACGTCGACGCCGATCACCTCGAGACCATTGGTGGCCAGGATGGCCGCCGTGGGCAGCCCGATGTAACCGAGTCCGACGACGGCGACTGTCCTGATGGGTGCCTCGGTCTCGGCAGCCTTAGATGTCAACATGTTCATTTAACTTTCCATAGAATTTCAAGTCTCCGGACGCGAGCAGCTCTGCGTCCTCCACCTGCCAGGTGTGTCCGTCACCGGTGCGGACCTGGAAGTAATTGAAGCGGTCCGCCGAGTAAATGATCCTACCGGCGGCATGGGCGGCACGGAGAAATCCTGTGTCCTCGCCGATGCTGACCTGGAGGAAGGGGTGGTCCGTGAAAACTTCCCTATGGGCCATGATGGTTGGCCCCATCACGAAGTCGGTGAACCGGTGTTCCCGGGCCGCGAACCGCAGGATCGCGGCGTTCGTCGTCTCAAGATGCATGTAGTGGGCTTGTTTCCCCACAACATCGGCGCCGGAGTAGGACAGGGCATGGAGCTGGTCACTCAGATAGTGCGGGCCGTAGTGGTCGTCGTCGTCCATCTTGGTGAGGACCTGCCCGCTGGCCGCGGCGACGCACATATTCAGGCACTCCCCCAGTGACACGTCCCGCGGTGCCTCAAGGAGCACGACGTTGCGGAGCCCGGACTTTTCGGACAGCTCCGCCAGGCGTTCGGCTGAGAGCTGGAAGCCGTGGGTGAGCAGCACCAGCTCCGGCTCCACGCCGCGCTGGCCGGCCAGTGTCCGGAAGACCTTTTCCAGGTTTTGGGGCCGGATGGTCGGCAACAGCACGGACAGGGACGGCCGCGGCGCGCCCGCCGCGATTGCTGGCACGGCATGGTGCAAGACAGTGGCCGCCCGATGGGAGTACGTGTGGTGCGACCAGATGGTGCGTTGGGCCAGGTGGGCCGTGCGGTCGTTCAGCTCCGGGTTGGAAACCAGCGCCCGGGTGAGGTGCTCCGCTTCCTTGCGGGTGGCGGCCACGGGCACGGCCGCGGGGGTGAAAAACTGTCCCATGGCCTGGCTGGGCGCGGTGATCACCGGTGTCCCGGACGCCGAGATTTCAAAGATGCGCCGGGCGCACATGCTGGGCGAGTCCACAACCGAATTGACGTTGAGGAAGACCTTGTAAGCCTTGTAGGCGGACAGCGTCTGCGCGTACGTCAGCGAACCGACCACGTGCGAGTCCAGCGGTGCCGGGAACTGGTACTCGGCGTTGCCGCCGAGCTGGCGGGAGAAGATTTCCAGCCCTGTCTTCATCCGGGTGGACGCGTCCAGCGCCCCGCCGAGCAGGAGGTCCATCTGGGCACGGCGTTCGGGATATTTGTGGGCAAAGTACATCCCGGCAAAGGCAACGTCCCGCTGGTGCCGGCCGTGTCCGGGCCGCACGGGGTTGTGGATGGCCGGCTGGGCCGCGAACGGGAGCACGGCTACGCGGTCATGCCCGAGATCCTCGGTGTACTGGGCTATGC
>NZ_JBFTZW010000170.1:0-2799 GCF_056406555.1 Arthrobacter sp. P1_B4 | reverse complement strand
GTTTCAGGCTCGGCACGGAGGACAGCATGTTCAATCCGCTCGTGTGCCGCCGCGGCATCTCCGGCTCCATGGGCCATGATCGCCTCGGTCAGGCTCAGGCAGGTGTCGATATATGAGCTGCCGCGGCGTTCGGCCAGTGACTCGGCACAGCGTTGCGAAGCGGCGGTGTCACCTTCGCGACGCAGCAACTCCGCCAGCAGCGTATCCGCCAATGCGCCGTGCCCCCCGGCACCCAGTGGTTGGACGGTCCGCAAAGCTCCGTCCCGGTCGCCCCTGGCTTCGGCAATTTTCGCCACCGCGATGGTCTCCAGGGCATTCCATGACACGGCGTACCGTCCCCGCCCGTGAAAGGACTCCAGCGCCGCACCGGAGTCGGCCAGGCGGGGCAGGTCGCCGGCGGCGCAATCAACCAGGACCCGATAGATGGCGCTGAGCGGACCCGTCGGTAACAGCTCGCTGCCCAATCGCTGTGCTTTGGTAAGACAGGTCCGCGCAGCCTTCAGATCATCATTCCAGTAGCACGCGATGCCCCGGGCCAGCCAGGCCGGAGCCATCCGTTGCCGCGAATTCCAACCCAGCGCCTCTCCCCGTTCCAACGCCGCCGTGCCAAGTTCGTCGGCGCTCGCGAGGTTACCGGCGATGGCGTGAGCCAACGCGAGCTCGGCCTGGGCGCAGATTTCCACGGCTTCCAGCTGTTCCGGGTTGCCGGTGGCCGCCGTTGCCTGGAGCAGCGCCGTCGCAAGTTCGCCCGTGCGGTGCAGCCGGAACTCTGCCTGGGCCAGCAGGAAGAGTCCTGTCGAGAAGGAGCTGGAGCGCCCATCGCCTGAAATGTCCGTCGTCGACTGGCCGTCGTCCGTCTCGGTGTGCGGGTCCAGGCGGCCGTCGGCAGGCAGCGGCTCGTAGAGCGCCCGGTAACTCTCCAGTCTCCGGCGTCGAATTGCGTCCAGCGCGAAGGTCCGCGACAGCGCCCGGTCGGTGAGCTCGGCTGCGGCGGTGCCGTCGCCGGAAAGGGCAYGGCAGACCGAACGGATCATCAGGATCTCCGGATCCTCGCCCCACGGTGCGGGGAGATCCAGGCACAGCCGTTCAAGGGTCTGCACGTCATTTCCGAGCAGGAATTCGAGCCAATGGGCGCCGAGGGAAATCACGGCTTGCCGGGGTGCGCTTCCTTGCAGCGCCTGGGCGACGCCCTCGACGACGTCGACGTCCTGGTAGTACCTCGCCGCCACGCGGTGCAGACGCTCGGCGAGCAGAGGGTCGCGCCGCTGCAGGATGCGCCGGCACTGCGCCGCGAAGAGGGAATGCCACCGGAACATCGATTCGCCCGCACGGTATTCGTGCTCCTCGATGAAGAGCCCGTTACGGAGGCATTCCTCAAGCAGCACGCCGCCGCGGGGACGGCCTTCGAGTTCGACGGCGAGCCGGCGGCCGAGCCAGTCGCTGGTAGTGGCCCTGAGAATGAATTCGGCCAGCGACGGTTCGATCTGGTCGAGGATCTCTTCTGCGACGTAGTCGGCGAGCGGGACGTGCGTCGGCGCGGAGCCTGGCGTTGCAAGCGGGACGTTGCGCGCCTGCGCCAACGTGACCAGGCTGGCGTGGACTGCCACAGGCCAGCCGGCTGTCATTTTCCAGAGCGACCCGGCGTCGAACGTTTGATCCTGTCCCAGCGCACTGGCGAACTGGGCAACTTCCTCCCGCGTGAAGGCCAGTTCGGCGGCGCGAAGTTCACCCAGTCCCTCGCCGTACCGGAATCTTTCGAGCTGGATGGACGTATGGCCGCGTCCCGAGAGGACCAGCCGCAGTGAGGGGGGTGCCGATGCTGCGAGCACCCCGACGATTCCGTTCGCCAGCCCAGGTCCGGCCAAATGGACGTCATCGATCACCAGGACAATCGGTTCGGTGAGGTGCTCGAGTGCCCCGAGGAGAAGGTCGTAGGAAGCCGCCCGGTCATGGGCAAGGCTCGGGTCAAGAGCCAGGAGGGCGTCGGTTCCGGGCAACGGCAGTTTGCTCGCCGCGGACTGGATCGCCCCAACGACACCGTGAAACAGCCGCGCGGGCTGCGTGTCGAACCGGTCAAGTGACAGCCATGCGCACGGCAGAGCGCACTTGCGGACCCAATCACCCAGGAACGTGGACTTGCCGTAGCCGGCCGGGGCCGCAACGAGGGTCAGGCGGTGCGAATCTGCGGCCGCGGACAGGGCGCTTTCCAGACGTGGACGCTCCAGCGCTCCGAGACCGCGCACAGGCGGGCGGATCTTGAACTGTGGGCCCGGTACCCATTCGGCTTCTAGCCTATCTCTCACATTCCACATGCTAGGTGGGGGCAAAAGGGCACCAACAGGGCGCAAAGACCCCTTGTGCGCCGCTCCATAGCGCGACAATACGGCGATTAGGACGACCCGATTGCGGCACGGCACGAATTGGGTGCCCGGCTGTATCATCAGTCATGCCTATGAAGCACGGCAGCCCGACAGACCCGATTTTCCTTCATGACCTCGACAAGGCCGACCGCAGGCGGGTCATTATTTTCGCGATTGCACGTCTCATCGCATTTTCGGTTGTGGTCCTCGCCCTGTATTTCTTTATTCCCGTCGGGGGATTCAATGACGCCGATCCCGCGGCCGCCTGGATCCGCCTGGCGGGTGTCGTGCTGGTCTTTTTCGCAGTCTTGGCAATTCAATTGCGGCTGATACTCGTGGCGCATATTCCGAGGGTTCGGGCGGCCGCGGCTGTCGCCGAAACCCTGTTGATGTTTTTGTGTCTCTTCGCGCTCCTTTACACATCAATGTCGATCACATC
>NZ_JBFTZW010000169.1:0-2868 GCF_056406555.1 Arthrobacter sp. P1_B4 | reverse complement strand
CGGCAATGCCGGTCGAAGCCAGGTAGGCCTCCGCCTTCTCGGCCACGCCGCGGGGATCGCGGTGGTACGGGTCACCGGTACGCGGGTTCACGATCGAGAAGTTCAGCGCAAGGGTCTTCTCCATGCGGAACGTGTCGATGAACGCCGTCGTGACGTCCGGGATGAGCTGCATGTCAGACTCGGCGATGCCCTGGAAGCCGCGGATCGAAGATCCGTCGAAAAGCTGGCCGTTGACGAAGAAGTCGGCGTCAACGCTCTTGGCAGGCACGTTGAAGTGCTGCTGAACGCCCGGGAGATCGGTGAAGCGGATATCGACGAATTTGATGTCTTCGTCCTTGATGAACTTGAGGACTTCGTCCGCAGTCTTGAACATCTATGCTCCTTACGCATATGAAAGATCTGGCCGTCAGGCACATTTGTCCAGCGCAGTCCAACGGCGGAGAAGGCAAAAAAAGCTTCCCCGCTTCGCAGTCGCTAGCAACTGTTACCACCCTAAGGACAAGGGATTTCCCCGCAGTGTCCGCATTGTTTCGGGGAGGTTACAGAATGTCCTGACACGTAAACGCTAGTCGCCAGTCCACACTGTGGCCTATCCGGTCCACAATGTGACACCCTACCGCCCACACTGTGGACAGCCCAGAGCCGATAAGCTTGGAGGGTGGTTGATCGCAAAGACATCGGTTCATGGCTCACCGGGCCGGACACATCCGGCATCTCCAGGTACCCGGGGGAGCGGCTCGGGCTGCCCGAGTCCGGGGCGGGATCGATCGCCCGTGCCGGCCGGCGCATCCTGGCGATCTGCATTGACTGGGGCATCGCGCTGTTGATCAGCAATTTCGCCTTTGGCGGCGACTCCTGGGCGACGCTTACCGTGTTTGCCATCGAGCAGATCCTGCTGATCGGCACCCTCGGCTACGGCATCGGCCACCGGATCGTGGGGATTCACGTGGTCCGGCTGGGCGGCGGCCCGGCGGGTCCACTCGCGGCCCTGGTGCGCACCCTGCTGCTGTGCCTCGTTATCCCGGCCGTCATCTTCGACCCGGACCAGCGCGGCCTCCACGACAAGGCCATGAATACGGTGCTCGTCCGGATGTAGCAATCCGCGGCCGGATGCGCGACGGCGGTGCCAGGCAACCAGGCGCGGCGGCCCTTCGTCCGTTTGCCACGAACGGCCGCTAACTTCCCCGCATAGCGGCCATGTGCGTCAGATGGGCACAGCGATGGTGCCGGGGCGCACAGAAACCCGAGGTCCTGGGCGGAGCTAGACTCCCGCGGTCTCCTGGGCCAGCGTCGGCGCAGCCTCTCCGGACCGTTCCGTCAGGTATCCGTGGCGGCCGGCCCAGCGCTCAAACCACACCGTCGCGAAGGGGAAAACGGCGGAGAGCCCGGCGAGCAAGGCAACCCGGAACGGCCAGCGCAGCATTGCCCACAGGCTCAGTGCCGCAATCCCGTAGCCGATGAAGAACGCCCCGTGGATCGGACCGGCAATCTCCACGCCGAGTTCCGTCGTCCGGGTGATCCATTTGAGCACCATGCCGAGCAACAGAGCGGCCCAGCTGAACGCTTCGGCGATCGCCAGTCCCCGGAAAATGCGGATCATCGTGGCGGTCGAGGGAAGTTTCATGCGTATCTCCTAAGTTCTTGCGTCCGTTTTCGTGGCGTCCGGTGTTGCTCTATCCGGTACCTTGCGTCCGTTGTCCCGGGTCCGGTGACCCGGCGCCGGGCGGGCCGACGTCGGGCAGTATAAGAAACGCCCCGGCTGGCGGCCTGAGGTGGCCGTGAACCGGGGCGAATCTGTACTGCGGGCAATTCCGTCATGCGGTGCGGTACTGCCGCCCGCCTAGCGTCCGCGGGTGGGACGGGCCTTGTAGGGATCGATGCCCTTCGGGATGGGCAGGCGGCCGCCGAGCGAGGAAATGCGCTTCGACACGGCGCTGACCTCAGTCTTGGTCAGTTCGCCCTTGAGCTTGTTCATCTTCCGGGCGATCTGGCTGAGCGGCACCTGGCCCTCGCCGCGGCCGCTTTCGATCACGTGGATGGTGACGTTGGGCAGGATGCGCGCAAGGCGCTTGCGCTCGGCATCGACCAGCGGCTTGACCCGGTTGCTGGGTCCTTCGCTGACGAGCACGACGCCGGGACGGCCGATGGCGCGGAAGACGGCATCCTGCGTGCGCGGGTTCACAGCGACGGGCTGGTCCTCGGTGATCCAGCCGCGCTTGAGCGTGCCCAGTGCGGCACCCGAGGCGCCGGGCTGGTTCTCGATCTGCGCGAACGCGGCGCGCTCGGCACGGCGGGACAGGATCAGCGTGGCCGCAAGGGCACCCAGGGCGATGCCGATGATCAGGCCGGTGATCCAGTTGTCGAGCAGGAAGCCGACCAGCAGGCTGAGCGCAACAACACCCAGGAACGCCAGCAACATGAGCCAGGGAACCATGGGATCGTGGCGGCGGGTCATCTGGAAGACCTCGCCGATCTGCTTCAGCCGGCTCGGCTTCTTGGCCTTTGCTTCCTTGGGCTTACGGGAGAAAAGACCGCGCTTCGGAGCTTCGGAAGCCGGGCTGGAGTTGCTGGGATCAGGGGAATTCGCCATAGTTCCTTAATTCTACGTGATGGACGGCCAAGGGCCGGCACCGAAGTCATCCGGTGCCGGCCCTTAAGTGGAAGGGTGTCAGAGCAGGGTTCAGGAATGTGCCGCGAGCAGCGAGCTGGCTTCCTGGCGGGTGCTTCCGGAGCTTTCGATGTGGGCGAGTTCGGCCGGGATTTCCCAGCCTTTCTTGCGCATCGCGGTGGCCCAGAGCCGGCCGGCGCGGTAGGAGGAACGCACCAGGGGCCCGGACATGACGCCCAGGAAGCCGATCTCGTCGGCTT
>NZ_JBFTZW010000168.1:0-2880 GCF_056406555.1 Arthrobacter sp. P1_B4 | reverse complement strand
GGTGGGCGCAGTGGTCAAAGACCCCGTCCAGGACCGTGTGATCTGGCAGGAGTACCTGGAAACCGTCGTCCGGAACAGGCCGGAGTGGAAGGACCTGTACCGGGCCTGCCGCGACCTCGAATCATCGAACTGACCGATGACAGACGTCTACGTCCTGGGGATCCGGCATCACGGCCCCGGTTCGGCGCATTCGGTCGCCGAGGCGCTGGCATCCCTCCGGCCGGATCTGGTGCTGGTTGAAGGTCCCCCGGAACTTGACCAGGTGATTCCGCTGCTGTCCGATCCGCAGATGACGCCGCCCATCGCCGGGCTGATCTACGCAGCCGATGAGCCTCGGCTCGCTTCCTTTTACCCGATGGCGAGCTTCTCGCCGGAGTGGGTGGCGTTTGGCTGGGCGCTTTCCACCGGCACCCAGGTGCGGGCGATCGACCTGCCCGCGGCGCACACCTTCGCCCTCCGCATGGCTCCCGCGCCGGACGGGCCAACAACAGCCATCGACGACGGCGATCCCCCCGTGGATGGCGCCGAACCTCCCGCCCCGATGCAGCAGCCGTACCGCCCCGATGCGATTGGGATGCTGGCCGGCGCCGCCGGCTACACCGATCCGGAGCGGTGGTGGGAGGACGCCATCGAGCAACCGAATACAGACCCCGTCGAGCGGTTCGCGGCGTTGACCGAGGCCATCGCGGAGATCCGGGCGGCCGACGACAGGCCCAGCAGCCATCCCGACGTTATGGAGAACAACCGTCGGGAAGCGGCGATGCGCCGCCTGCTGCGTGCCGCCATTCGCGAAGGGCATGGGCGGATCGCCGTGGTGTGTGGTGCGTACCATGCGCCTGCCCTCGTGCCCTCAGGCTTTCCCCCGGTCTCTGCCGACAACAAGGTGCTGGCCGGGCTGCCCAAGGCCAAGGTCGCGGTGACTTGGGTGCCATGGACCTCGGACCGGCTCAGCTTGCGCAGCGGCTATGGGGCCGGTGTCACTGCGCCCGGCTGGTACCAGCACCTCTTCACACACTGGATGGCGCAGGAGCCCGGCACGGACGTGTCCACTACCTGGCTCGTCCGGGTAGCCCATGCACTGCGCCGTGAACACCTCGACGCATCGACTGCCTCTGTAGTGGACGCCAGCCGAATGGCGAATGCCCTTGCCGCCGTCCGTGGACGGCCCAGCCCGGGACTGTCCGAACTGGACGACGCCGCGCAGGCAGTTTTGTGCGACGGTTCACCTCTACCGCTGGCCCTGGTCCACCGTGAACTCACCGTTGGGCTCGAGCTGGGGAATGTACCGGAGTCTGCGCCCACAGTCCCCCTGGCCGCCGATCTGGCAGCCACTCAACGCAAGCTCCGGTGGAAACCGAGCGCCATGGAAGAGGTCCTTACCCTTGACCTGCGCAAGCCAAACCAGCTGGCCCGCTCGGTTCTGCTGCACCGGCTGGCGCTGCTTGGAGTGCATTGGGGCACACAGAGCGAATCCGGCCGGACGACGGGCACGTTCAAGGAGGTGTGGACACTGAACTGGGAGCCGGAGCTAACGGTGGCCGTGGTGGAAGCCAGCCGCTACGGCACTACGGTCGCCTCCGCTGCCGCGAACTGCGTGGCCGAACGCGCCCAGGACGCAGGCAGCCTGACGGCGCTCAGCGAACTGCTCGCAAGCTGCCTGCTCGCTGACCTGCCGGACGGCATCGGCGGCGTGGTGTCGGTCCTTGCCGAGCGCACCGCCTTGCAACAAGACGTCGCGCCGCTGCTGGAAACCATCGCCCCCCTTGCCCGGACCTGCCGGTACGGCAACGTGCGCGGCGTGAACGTCACGGGCGTACGGAAGATTCTTGACACGACGGTTGTGCGGGCGTGCGTGGGGCTGCCCACTGCCTGCGCCGGGCTGGACGACGAGGCCGCCGACGCCATGCGACGCGCCGTCGATTCGGCCCAACAAGGCCTCATTTTGCTGCCCGACCTGCCACCGGACGACTGGCACCGGGCGCTTGCCGCCGTCGCAGGCTCGGACGGCATCCACGGCTCGGTGGCAGGTCGGGCCACCAGGCTCCTTCTGGACGCAGGCCTGGTCGACGGGAACGACGTCGCGGCGACGCTGAGCCGGCGGCTCTCGATCGCCACTCCCTCACGGCAAGCCGCCGCTTGGCTGGACGGCCTCATCTCCGGAGACGCAACACTGCTGATTCATGATCGGCGGCTCCTGCAGATCGTGGACGACTGGGTCGCCGGGGTGGACGACGCCATCTTCGACGACGTCCTGCCGCTCCTGCGCAGGACATTTTCAGCATTCAGCCGGCCGGAGCGGCGCGAGATCGGAGAGCAAGTCAGCCGCATTGGCGACAAAGTGGGCATCGTCAGCCAGACCGACCTGGACCTGACCGCCGCGGGCCCCGCGGTCCGGACGATGGCCAGGTACCTCGGATGGGAGGCGATCGCGTGACCGACGCAGATACCGACGACCGCGGCCGGTTGGGCCGCTGGCGCCTTGTGCTCGGCGGCCATGAGGCCGACGGCGTCACCACAGCGGAGGGACACAGCGTCGTCCTCTCCACCGCTGACGCCCGGCGCGACCGGGCCCTGGAGGACTTGTACGGAGCCGAAGAAAAGAAGGGCCGCGGGGGTCTGGGCGCGTCCAGCCCTCGCGTTGCCCGCTGGCTCGGCGACATCCGGGGCTATTTCCCGTCCACGGTGGTCCAGGTGATGCAGGCCGACGCCATGGACCGGCTCGGCCTTCGGCAATTGCTCCTCGAGCCGGAGATGCTGCGAACCGTGCAGCCCGACGTCGGGCTGGTGAGCACGCTCGTCGGCCTCGGCCGTGTCATCCCCGAGCAGTCACGCGAGACCGCTAGGACAGTCATCCGTCAGGTGACGAACGAGCTTGAGGAC
>NZ_JBFTZW010000167.1:0-3027 GCF_056406555.1 Arthrobacter sp. P1_B4 | reverse complement strand
GGGCAGAACCTGGCAATGCACCCGAAAAGCCACAATTTTGCCACAGGAAACACCGGAGTTGGAAACACGGTGCCGACGCAGCAAGTAGCGTGGGCACATGTCTTTCCTAGGTGCGCCAGACGACGGCGATGCAAACACTGGCTCCTCCGCCGACAGCTCCCCGCCTGGTGCGGGCACGGCCCAAACGGCTGCCGAAGAAGTTGCAAGCCCGATCGTGGACCCCTCCGCCCTCCAGGACCTCGGATCACAGCTGAACAGCCCGGCCGTGGCAAAAGGATTCGCCAGGGACTACACAAGGATGTGGGATCAGCGCTATCAGTCCCTCGCGACGTCCCTTGATAGCGGTGACGAGACCGCAGCACTGGACGCCGTCCTGAGCCTGAAGACGTCCTCTGCGATGGTCGGTGGCGTCCGTCTGGCCGAGCTCGCCAGAGAACTTGAGGACGCAATCCGCGTCCACGACGCCCGCCTGGCGCGGTTGCTCCTGCGTGAAGTCGCGGAGAGTGGAAACGACACCGTGGACGAACTGCAGCTCAGGCACAACCTCGGGGATCACTAGTCCACGGCTGGCGTGAGCCGGTACCCAACGCCGCGGATGGTCTGGAGCCAACGCGGTTGCAGTGGATCCTCCCCCAGCTTGCGACGCATGTTGCCAATATGTACTTCGACGGCACGCTCGTCGGATTCACTGATGTAGGCATCCGCGCTGTAATGCTGACCCCGCACTACCCGCACCAGATCAGTCTTCGACCGGACGGCACCTGCCCCTTTCAACAGGGCATGCAGGAGATCGAACTCACTACGCGTGAGGCTGACAGGAATGCCGTCAACAGTGACCGAACGCGTGTGCGGGTTCAGTACCAGGCCGTTGTGCCGGAATTCCGAAGCGTGGGACAGGACAAGGGCCTTTGACGGTGCCGTTCCCGGATCCAAGGACTTGGCCTCAGGGCCGTCCTGCCGAGGCCGGCGCATCATCGCAGACACCCGGGCTCGGAGCTCGCGCGGCCGGAACGGTTTGGTCATGAAATCATCGGCACCGGTATGCAGCGCGGTCAGCGTGTCCAACTCGTCCGTCCTCGCCGTCAGCATGACGACGTAGGCATCGCTGAACTGTCGAATTCGGCGTAGGACTTCAAAGCCGTCAATATCGTTGAGGCCAACGTCCAAGGTGACAACGTTGGCCTTCTGATTCCGCACGACCTCGACCCCCTCGCGACCGCTCGCTGCGCCGTGGACGTCAAATCCCGCCTGGCTCAATACCGCTTCCACGAGATGACGCACATCGTCGTCGTCCTCCACAACTACGGCGACTCCCAAGTCAGTCATGGTCCCCCTCACATCTGATGCGACACCTACCCCCATAGCGGCCGCGTCGGTACTGCTGTGCAATGATGATTCGCCAGCATTGCTAGAATACCCACGCTATAGCGCCAATGAACGTTTAGGCACAGTCGCGGCAATATATTTTCGTAACTTGTCAAGTTAACGTGACGAATGCTGTTAAATTGGAGTAGCGAGGAAGGGGCGCGGCTTCATTGAGTGAACAGCAACTGGTCCGGAACCCGGCAGGTTACTTTGCGGGATTCCCGCGGCGTGTGCAGGTGGCCCTATGCCAGCTTCCGCTCACACTGGCGATGACGGCTGTGGCGCTTGCAGCGCCCGGTGGCTGGCCCGGCCTCTTCGAGAGTGGCGTGTGCCGGGCTGCCTTTGCGCTCCTTCTGGCCCTCCTCATGGCCTGCCTTCTGGTGCCTTGGCAGCGGTTCGGGCCCTATGCTCCGCTCGCAATCCCTGTGCTCGACTTAGCCGCGATCTGCCTCGTCCGCAGTGGCAGCGTCGAAGGCCTGCCCGATCTCGGCATCTTGGCCGTCCTTCCGGTCCTCTGGGTCACGGCCTCCCGTTTGTCCGGTCCGGCGATCCTCTCGATCAGCTTCTTCGGGCCCCTGCTGACCGGCCTGCCGTGGTTGCTCAACGGCGGCTCAACCCCGGACCGAATCGCGGCCGCCGTTCTCCTGCCATTCATCACATTGGCAGTGGCCATTGCTCTGCGGGTTACTCGGCAACAGTTGACTGGGCGCCTGACAACCCAACTCCACGCCGGCTGCGAACGCGAACGACTGCTCAATGACGAAGTGTCCGGCCTGATCGATGCCCTGGCGGCCAAGGACGACGTGCTTTCCACCGTCTCCCACGAGTTCCGGACCCCCTTGACATCGATTATCGGCAATTTGGATCTAGCCCTCAGCGACTCGGAACATTTGTCCGCTCAGGCCCTCCGCCGCCTCGAAGTTGCGCAACGAAACGCCGAACGACTCCTCGCCCTTGTCTCGGATCTGCTGATGTCCGCCAACTCGGCTGTCCATGTCCATCCCCTGCGGACCGACCTGGCGAGCCTCGTGGAGGCGAGCCTGGGTTCGGCTCACGCACACGCCCAGGCTTCCCAGGTCACGCTCTCGATGGAGGTGCCGGCGCCGCTATGGGCGCACGTAGACCCGCTCCGGATCAGCCAGGCGCTGGATAACCTCATTTCCAACGCCATCAAATATTCCCCCAATGGCGGCAATGTGCGCGTCTCCGCCAGCACCGAGGGAGACCGGGTGCTGCTGCACGTGGAAGATGACGGATTGGGGATGACAGCCACCGACGCCGAACGAGTCTTCACACGGTTCTTCCGAAGCCCTGCGGTGCGGGACGGTTCCATCCCCGGGGCCGGGCTCGGGTTGTCGATCACGAAGGCGATCGTGGAGCGCCATGGCGGCTCCATCTCTTGCAACACCCTCCTCGGATCCGGAAGCACCTTCACGCTGGAGCTCCCTGCGAAAGGCACCGCGCCGGCTTACTCCCAGCCGGCGTTCCCATAGCCGCGTTCCAGGTCTGGATTTAGGCCCGCAGTGCCCGCGTCAGTTCGGCCCGGGCCAGCATGCCGCTCTCTGTCGGGTAGGCCACTTCCTCGAGCACCAGCGGGTGCGGGGCTGCGAGCACGGAGCGGGCGTCGCGCTGCCGGGCGAGGAGCCGCTCGTAGAGCCATTC
>NZ_JBFTZW010000166.1:0-3099 GCF_056406555.1 Arthrobacter sp. P1_B4 | reverse complement strand
CCCTGGGGTCACTGATCCTGGTCGCCGGTTCGCTCTCTGATTTGTTGGGCCGGGTTGTCGTTCTCCGGGCAGGCCTGGTCGGGTTTGGCGCGACATCAGTGATGTGTGCGCTGGCACCCACAGCGGACTGGCTGGTCCTGGCCAGGGCGCTTCAAGGCGTCGCCGGCGCCTTGCTGGTGCCCAGTTCCCTGGCTCTGATCACATCAAACTTCGACGAAGCGCCCCGGGCGAAGGCAATCGGCCAGTGGACTGCTGGTACGACCGTGGCTTTCATCGCGGGACCCCTGCTCGGCGGAGTGCTCGTTGATTCGGTGGGCTGGCGCTGGATCTTTGGAATCAATGTCCTGCCCATTGCCGTGACCTTGTACTTGCTAGCCGTGCTGCGGGCCAAGGATGTTCGCGAGGAGGGTGTGCGCATCGACTACCCGGGCGCCGTGCTCTGTGTGCTCGGGTTGGCGGGGCCGGTCTACGCGCTGATCGAACAAGGCAACTACGGCTGGGGGAGCCCACTCATTCTGATGCCCCTCGTCCTCGGCATCCTGTGCTTCGCCGGGTTCATTTGGCGGGAAAAGACCGCGAAGCACCCGCTCCTGCCGCTCAGCCTCTTCGCCGTCCGAAACTTTGCCGTCGGCAACGTGGCTACGGCCTTCGTCTACGCCGCGCTTTCGATCGGCGGGTTCATCATCGTGCTTTTCCTGCAGCAGGTTGCCGGTTTTCCGGCGACGTCGGCCGCTCTGGCCTTGCTTCCCGTCAGCCTCGTCAACATTCTCCTGGCGTCATGGTTTGGCTCACTGGCCGGGCGGTTCGGCCCGCGGTGGTTCATGGCATTCGGACCTGTTCTCGCCGGAGTTGGCTACCTCCTGATGCTCGCGTCGGAAATCCCGGTCAACTACTGGACCCAGCTGATGCCCGGGATCCTCCTGTTCGCGGTCGGGCTATCGGCGACAGTCGCACCGCTCACCGCCGCCATTCTCGGTTCGATCTCGGAACAGCAGGCCGGCATCGGCTCGGCAGCGAATAACGCCGTCAGCAGGGTTGCCGGTCTGATCGGCATCTCGCTGGTCGGCCTCGTCATGGGCGGCAAACTTGATCTCGACGGATTTCACCGGGTGGTGACCGTGACGGCGGTGCTGCTCATCCTCGGGGGCATTGTTTCCGCCGTCGGTATCCAGAACCCACGCGAGCGGCCTGCAGTCCGGGCAAGACAGAAAGTCCCATCCCAAATCACCCGGAACTACCGTATTTTCAGACCGGGCAGATAGGGCTAAGGGATTCCATCGGACCGACCGAACCTACCGGCCGAGGTCCTCGGGTTCTGTGCCCTCCCGAGCAGGGAATATGTAACAGCTGTTACTTACCTTGTTGTAGCAGTATATGATTGATGCATGGATTGGTTGGTTCTTGTTGTCCGGTTGACTGGTGAGACCTCACGGACGAGGGTCGGTGTGTGGCGGGAGCTCCGGAGGATCGGTGCTGCGCCAGTGGCCTCGGGGGTGTGGACCGTTCCAGACACGCCGTTCTTCTCGGAGGCCGTGCCTAGGGTCGTGGAGCTGGCCGGCCGCGGAATCGGCAGCGTCCTCGTCCTGGCAACGCCGGGTAGCGGCGATGCGGGAGTGGAAGGCCTGCGCTCGGCATTCAAGGAGCTCAGGTTGGATGAGTGGAAGGAATTCACCGGCGATTGCGGGGCGTTCGAGGACGAAATCGCCAAGGAAACCCGAAACGCCAAGTTCACTCTGGCGGAGCTGGAAGAGGAAGAGCAGAGCCTGGACCGCTTGCGGCGCTGGTACCGTGATCTGAAAAGCCGTGACGTTCTGGAACTGCCGGAAGCGCAGGCCGCCGACGAGCGACTGCGCGAGTGTTCCGCTGTATTCGACGAGTACGCCGAGAAGGTCTACGCGACTCTGCATGCCCCGTCAGGCCATGGCCTGCCTGAGGCCGGGGAGTAGGGGCCGTGCAGTGGTGGCACGCGGCGCTGGGGATCTTGGCCGGGCTGGTAGCTGTCTACGCGGTTCTTCTGCTGGGGTTGTGGGTCTATGCGAGGTCCCATCCGGAGACGGTGGGTATGCGGGAAGCGTTGCGGCTGCTGCCGGATGTGTTGCGCGTGCTGAGGCGTTTGGCGGCCGACCCGGCGGTATCCCGCGGCGCCCGGATCAAGCTGTTCCTTTTGTTGGGATATCTGCTCTTGCCGCTGGATCTTGTCCCGGACTTCCTCCCGCTGATTGGCTATGCCGATGACGTGATCGTCATGGCCTTGGTTCTTCGTTCCGTGATCCGCTCCGCAGGCCCGGAGTCTTTGCGGCGGCATTGGCCGGGCACCCCGGCCGGGCTTGCCGTCATCGAACGGCTGGCCGGCCTGCCGGCACCCATCGCCGGAAACGCCGGGGGCGCCGGGAAAGAGGGCACGGATGCTGCCTGAAATGTTGACGCGCCCTGAGATCGCGCGCCTGAGACGTCGCGGGTTCATCCTTGAGGGCATCACGCTGGGCTGGAACGTCGTCGGAGTGGCAGTTCTTGCCGTCGCTTCCATCACGGCCGGATCGGTGGCGCTGGCCGGCTTCGGCCTGGACAGCCTGATCGAGATCGGTGCCAGCACCGTGGTGATCTGGGAACTCTCGGGGGCCGGGGAACGGCGTCAACGGTTCGCGTTGAGGCTGATCGCCGGGGCGTTCGTTGCCCTGGCTCTCTATCTGCTCGTCCAGTCCGGACTTGCCTTGGCAGCCGGGCACCACGCACGGCCGAGCCCCACCGGAATTATCTGGACGGCTGTCACGGCAGTGGTCATGTTCGCCCTCTCAGCCGGAAAGGCCCGCACGGGCAAGGCGCTGGGCAATCCCGTTCTCACAGCAGAGGGCAAGGTGACGTTTATCGACGGTCTTCTGGCAGCCGCCGTGCTGGCCGGCATCTTGCTGGACACCTTTGCCGGTTGGTGGTGGGCCGACCCCGTGGCCGGTATGGTCATCGTCTACTACGCGGTCCGCGAAGCCGTGGCCATCTTCCGCCACGATCACTGATCGTTCGGAAACAGCCACCTGGGTGGCTTAGGCTTTCCGTATGGGACTAATAATCACACTACTTATTATTTGGCTTATTCTTTCGATC
>NZ_JBFTZW010000165.1:0-3100 GCF_056406555.1 Arthrobacter sp. P1_B4 | reverse complement strand
GCCGGATCCACACCACTTACGCGCAGAACGTCGCAGCCACGGGCCGGATCTCGTCCAACAACCCCAACCTGCAGAACATCCCGATCCGCAGCGAGGAAGGCCGGCGCGTCCGCGGCATCTTTGTGGTCAGCGAGGGCTACGAGTGCCTGCTCTCCGCGGACTACTCTCAGATCGAAATGCGCATCATGGCGCACCTCTCGGGCGACGCCGGCCTGATCCAGGCCTACAAGGACGGCGAAGACCTCCACCGGTTCGTGGGCTCGAACATCTTCCATGTGCCCACCGATGAGGTGACCAGCGCCATGCGGTCCAAGGTCAAGGCGATGTCCTATGGCCTCGCGTACGGGCTGACCTCGTTCGGTTTGTCCAAGCAGCTGGAGATCTCCGTTGACGAGGCGCGGACCCTCATGAAGGACTACTTTGACCGGTTCGGCGCCGTCCGCGACTACCTCCGCGGCGTGGTGGACCAGGCCCGGATCGACGGCTACACCGCCACCATCGAGGGGCGCCGGCGCTACCTCCCGGACCTGACCAGCACCGACCGCCAGCTGCGTGAGAATGCGGAGCGCATCGCGCTGAACTCGCCCATCCAGGGATCGGCGGCTGACATCATCAAGCGCGCCATGCTGGGTGTGCACGCGGAACTGGCGGCACGGGGCCTAAAATCGCGCATGCTCCTGCAGGTCCATGATGAACTTGTCCTCGAAGTCGCCGCGGGTGAGCGCGAGGCCGTGGAGAAGCTGGTGACCGAGCAAATGGGCTCGGCCGCGGACCTCAGCGTTCCGCTGGACGTCCAGATCGGCATCGGCTCCAGCTGGTACGAGGCGGGGCACTAACGCTGGGCCGGTATCGGCAAGGTTTCGGTCCGGCAAGTATTATTCGGTCCGGCAGTTTTCGGTCCGGCAGTTTTCGGTCCGGCAGTTTTCGGTCCGGCAGTTTTCGTTCCGGCTAGGCCGGGACCCGAGATTCTCAGGGGGAGAAAGTACGTGGCAGATAAGTACGAGCTCAAGCGGTTCCGCGCGGTCGCGAAGGACGAGGCGGACTACGCGCAAGGTACGGCGTGGCTGAGCGGGGTCGGGATCGGCTTCTACGAGGAGCCGCGCAAAGACGACTTCGTGGACAAGATCATGGCCATGTATCTCGTGGACAACCGTGAAATGACCGGCGTTTACCAGGCCGACGGCGTCGCGGCCCACTCGCTGGCGTCCGACGTCCCGGTGGCGACCTTCGCCACTCTGCGCAAGGACCTGAACATCGGCTACGGCCGTCAGCTCGAAGCCCAGCTGGTCACGGCCGTCACCGTGCGCGGGACCCACCGCCGGCAGGGGCTGCTGCGGCGGATGATGACCGAGGACCTCGCCGCGGCGAAGGCGGACGGCGTCGCGCTGGCGGCACTGACCGCCTCGGAAGCCTCGATCTATGGCCGGTTCGGTTACGGCGTGGCCACCTTCGAGCGCAGCATCAAGGTCGACACCGGGCCGCGCTTCCGGCTGCGCCATGCGCCCGCCGGCTCCGTGGAGATTGCGGACCGCAAGGTCCTGCTGGAACTGGCACCCAAGGTTTTTGGCCAGGTCCACGCGTCCATGCCCGGATCGATCTCGCGGCAGGAAGCGTACCGGCTGCGGTCCGCGGGCATGCTCGGCCGCGACGGCAGCGAGGACGAGGCAATCCGCTGCGCCCTGCACTACGACGCCGCCGGAACCGTGGACGGCTACGTGTCCTACAAGTTCGCCGGGTGGGACGCCAAGCCGTACACCATGGAGGTCGTGGACCTCGTGGCCGCGAATGACGCCGCCTACCTGGAACTCTGGCAGTTCCTGGGCAGCATCGACCTCGTGGACCGGATCAGCTGGCAGGATGCACCGGTGGACGACCCCCTGACCTGGGCGCTTGAGGACCCGCGATGCGTCGAGGCATCGGACCACCGCGACATGCTGTGGCTGCGGGTCCTGGACCCGGCCCGGGTGCTGGGGGCCCGGCGGTATTCGGCCGACGGGGCGGTCGTTCTCGCGGTCAGGGACAGTCTCGGCTTTTCGGCCGGCACCTTCGCGCTCACGGTCTGCGGGGGAGAGGCCACGGTGAGGCCGGCTCCGGAGGCTGAGCCGGACCTGTCCCTTGATGTCGCGGACCTCGGCTCCATCTATCTGGGCGCCGTTTGTCCGGTGACCCTGAAAGCTGCCGGCCGGATCACCGAGCACACGGCCGGGGCGGCGCTGACAGCGCGGCTCATGTTTGCCGTCGAACGTTCACCGCACTGCCTCACGCACTTTTAGGCCTCTGGTCCGATTCCGGCGCCGAGGGCGACACGGACGGCCCCGTGCGCTTTGACCGGCGTTCGCGTAAACGACTAGACTAAACAGGCGCGTACTACGTGCGCGCATCTACAATCCACAAAATCAGGATGACCCGGCGGAACGCTTGCTGTGACGCCGTGCTCTTGGCCTGCATTCCATAATGCCGGCCAAGCGGTTTGCCTGACCGACTCACTATCCACAACGGAGCCCCTACTACATGACCATCACCTCCACCGAGAAGCCCGGTACCCCCGTAGTCGCCATTAACGACATCGGTACCGCTGAGGACTTCCTCGCAGCTGTCGACGCCACCATCAAGTACTTCAACGACGGAGACCTCGTCGAAGGTACCGTCGTCAAGGTCGACCGCGACGAAGTCCTGCTCGACATCGGTTACAAGACCGAAGGTGTCATTCCCTCCCGCGAGCTTTCCATCAAGCACGACGTTGACCCCGGAGACGTCGTCTCCGTTGGCGATCAGGTCGAAGCCCTGGTGCTCACCAAGGAAGACAAAGAAGGCCGCCTGATCCTCTCCAAGAAGCGTGCTCAGTACGAGCGTGCCTGGGGCGACATCGAGAAGGTCAAGGAAGAAGACGGTGTTGTCACCGGTACCGTCATCGAGGTTGTCAAGGGTGGTCTTATCCTCGACATCGGTCTGCGCGGCTTCCTGCCCGCATCCCTCGTCGAGATGCGCCGTGTGCGCGACCTCGCTCCGTACATCGGTCAGCAGATCGAAGCCAAGATCATCGAGCTGGACAAGAACCGCAACAACGTTGTGCTGTCCCGCCGTGCATGGCTCGAGCAGA
>NZ_JBFTZW010000164.1:0-3121 GCF_056406555.1 Arthrobacter sp. P1_B4 | reverse complement strand
GGCCACATAGAACACGAGGAACTGCACAGCGGGCTTCACATAGGACCAGAGGAGTCCCAGAACGGATCCGCGGTAGCGGACTTTCAGTTCCTTGCGGACCAGCAGTTTCAGCAGAAAACTGGACTGGCGAAGATCCCGAAATCCACCACCGAGCCCCGGGCGGGTCAATTCCCCGGAAATCGTGGTTGTCACGCTATTTCACTTCGCTCTGGGTGTGTTCTTCGAAGATCTTCTTCCAGGAATCCAGGGACGTGAGCTCCGGCATCGCCGCCTTGTACTGCTTGCTCAGCGACTGCCAGTCCTTGAGCAGGGCAGCGTGCAGGCGGCTGCTCTCGGTGAGCATTTCCCTCACGCACTTGGGGTCCCGCTTGTACCAGGAAGCGCCGGTTCCCTCGGCGTTGGAGACGATGGCGCTGTCGAACTGCGCGATCCGCCACCAGCGGTTGTCCTGGTGCGCAATGTTGGTCTGCGGACGTTCCGCACTCGTCTTGGTGACCGGGCGGAACAACTGGCGTGCGACCGTCTTGGCGGCCCAGGGAAGGAGGGTGACCCTGGACGGCTGCGACACGCCGTGCCCGCGGCGCGGCGGCTTGTCCATCTTGGGCGTCGGGAAATCGTCCGCGTCGGCCTGGAAAATCGAGTCCGAGTAGCCGGCCATCATCTTCCGGATCTCGGGCAGCTTCGAGGGCAGCAGGTCCGGCAGGTCGGTCGGGCCCTTGAGGACATCCTCAAGCGCCCAGCCGCGGCCGTGCGCGGTCGCGTACTGCATCGACACGAGGTGCTTGATGTCCGCATACTGCGATTCGCGCACCACGCGGCCGCCGTGCTCGTAGGGGCTGTGCAGCAACGCCGCCACGATCCGGTTGCGGGCGTGGAAGTAGGCCTGCCAGCCCACGAGGTCGTCCTTGTCGATCCAGGAAACATGCCATACGGCCGAACCCGGCAGGGAAACTGTCGGGAAGCCGTGCGCCTTGGCGCGCAGCCCGTATTCCGAGTCGTCCCACTTGATGAAGAGCGGAAGCGAGAGGCCGATTTCCCGGATAACCGAGGTCGGGATCAGACACATCCACCAGCCGTTGTAGTCCACATCGCAGCGGCGATGCAGCCAGGAGGTCTGGCGCAGGTTCGAGGACAGGAAATCATGCCCAAGGACCATGTCCTCGCTCGGCAATGACGGCTGGAAGCGGTAGGGGTTGACCACCTCGCCGAACGTGTGGAGAACCGTCCGGTTGTAGAGGTCGAACATGTGGCCGCCGACGATCGTCGGCGTCTTGCAGCGGTCCGCGAACGTGAGCAGGCGGATGATGCTTTCAGGCTCAACCACGATGTCGTCGTCCATGAGCAGGACGTAGTCACTGCCGTTTTCGACGGCCTCGAACATGCCCCGGGCAAAGCCGCCGGAGCCGCCGAGGTTCGACTGGTTGATGATCCGCAGCTTGCCGCCAAGAGATTCACGGACTTCGGCGAAACCGTCCGCGTCCTCAACCTTCTGCGTGCCCTGGTCAACCAGCAGGATCTCCTGGACATGCTTGAGGGCATCGGGGTTCTCGGCCAGCAGCCGAAGATTGTTGAGGCAGAAGTCGGTCTTGTTCAGCGTCGTGATCTGCAAGGTGACAGACCCGGGCGTGCTATCAACAGCGGGGCCCTGCCATTCGGCGTCGACCATGACAAGCGGTTCGGAGCCCGCCACGAGGTCGAACCAGTACCAGCCGCCGTCGCCGAAGGGCGCAAGGGACAGCTCAAAGGTGTTCTCCGCCGAGCCCTCGACGCGCCGCGTGTCGACGCGCTGCAGGGACCCGCGGGCGTTGGACTTGTAGACGATGACGGATCCGGCGCCCTGGGTGCGGACCTGAAGCCGGACCTTGTCCACCGACGTCCAGCGCCGCCAGTAGCTCGCCGGGAAGGCGTTGAAGTAGCTGCCGAAGGATACCCGCTCCCCCGAACGGACCTTGGTGGAGCTGCGGGACAGGAAGTCTTCAACGTGGGCTTCCTTGGTGGAGCTGCTGAAGGACTGTGCCCGGGCCTTCTTGCCGTCGCCGCTGCCGACCGTAGGAAGCTGGATGCCGGTCGCGGTACCCATGTCCATGTACAGGGGAACCGTGTCCATCTGGCTGGCGTTGGGCAGGATGACCCGCTGCAGGGTGTCCCACTGCTGGGCGGAATCTACCTGGGTGTCGGTTGCGGCGCTCATGCGTCCACTCCTCCGCTTTCAATCTTTGCGCCGCCTTCGAAGTGCGGGCGGATCTTGTTGTCGAACATGGTCAGGGCCGAGCCGATCGCCATGTGCATGTCCAGATACTTATAGGTACCGAGGCGGCCGCCGAAGAGGACATCCTGCTCAGCCGCGGCCAGGTCGCGGTACTTCAGGAGCCGATCGCGGTCCGTGGGTGTGTTGATCGGGTAGTAGGGCTCGTCGCCCTTCTCCGCGGCACGGGAGAACTCGCGCATAATGACGGTCTTCTCCGTCTGGTAGTCGCGCTCCGGGTGGAAATGGCGCGGCTCGATAATGCGGGTGTACGCAACGTCTTCGTCGTTGTAGTTCACTACCGACGTGCCCTGGAAGTCCCCGACGTCGAGCACTTCTTCTTCGAAGTCGATGGTGCGCCAGGACAGATCGCCTTCGGCGTAGTCGAAGTAGCGGTCAACAGGTCCGGTGTAGACGACCGGGACGTTGCCGACCACCTTGCCCTTGCTGTACTCGTGGGACTCATCGAAGAAGTCCGTGTTGAGCCGCACCTCGATGTTGGGGTGTTCGGCCATCTTCTCGATCCACGCCGTGTAGCCGTTGGTCGGAAGGCCCTCGTACTTGTCGTTGAAGTACCGGTTGTCGTAGTTGTAGCGCACCGGAAGGCGGGAGATGATGCCCGCGGGCAGGTCCTTCGGATCCGTCTGCCACTGCTTGCCGGTGTAGTGCTTGATGAACGCCTCGTAGAGCGGGCGGCCGATCAGCTGGATGCCCTTGTCGTTCAGGTTCTGCGGATCGGTGCCGGCCAGTTCGCCGGCCTGCTCCTTGATCAGTTCCTGGGCCTGCCCGGGGGTGAGGTTGGCCCGGAAGAACTGGTTRATCGTGGCCAGGTTGATGGGCAGGGAGTAGACCTCGCCCTTGTGCACGCCGTAGACC
>NZ_JBFTZW010000163.1:0-3240 GCF_056406555.1 Arthrobacter sp. P1_B4 | reverse complement strand
GTCAATACTGTCAGTACCAGCCAGTCCTGCGCCACCCTCTGCATCCATGTGCCGATGTTGGATACCAGGGCCCCGCCCGCCCACATCCGGTAGTTGCGGTTCCCCAGGGCCCGGAACATGACACTCATCTGGCGCTCAACTCCTGCATGATGCGGGCGGCGCGGCTCAGCGTCAGACGGTCCTCGTCACTCAGAGTCGCGACGCGCTGCGCCAGCCACGCTGTCCGCTGGCTGCGGGCCTCATTCAGGACGGCCTCACCGGCCGGAGTAATCCAGACGAGCACCTGACGGCCGTCCTCGGGATGGGCTGACCGCGACACGAAGCCCTGATCGGTCAGCGCGTTGACTATCCGGGTCATCGACGGCGCCTGAACATGCTCCCGCTCGGCCAGCTCGCGAAGGGTTTGGGAGCCGCTGCGAAGATGTGCCAGGACTGTGTACTGTCCCGGCGTAAGAACATCACCGCTTGCCTCGATGCGGAGCCGGCGGGACGTGCGCATAACGGCGGTCCGAAGCTCGATTGCCAAAATGTCCGGCCGGATGATGTCTCCTGCGTGACGGGAATCGCGGGTGGTGGTCATAGCGCCTCCAAGACCTGCACGGCAGCAATAGTTAGCTGCGCTAATTAGCATTGCTAACTACTATTCTACCGGTCCATCCACGAAATTGCATGGCCGCTGTCGGGGCAGGCCCAAGGCCGCCCCGACGGCCCGTTCGCTCGTGGTTCAGTGTGCGGCGGGCAGGCCCGGTGCTGCGCCGGCCCGCACCGTCGCGCTGGGTCACGTCACTGCCGTGGCGTTCGCAGGTGACCCGGTGCCGCCGGTGATGTTCAGCGGTTTGATGCTGACGAAGGCGTCCCAGGTTCCGGCCTTCTTCATGTGTCGGCTGAGGGGTCCCAGCTTCCAGAGTTCGCCGAGCGGCATGCCGAGTTTGGCCAAGAGCTGTTGGTGCATCATGCCGTGGTCGTTGGGCGCCGATAACAGAAAGGGGCTTTCGGGAATGACGGGCAGGCATTCGAGGGCGAAGTTGTCGGCGGCAATCAGCGCGAGGCGGTGGTCCCAGGCCCAGGCGACGAATTCCTGTGATTGGGCGATGCCGGTGGCGCGGCAGCTCTCCCGGGTCTGTTGCTTGTCCGCCATGGCCAAGGCCAGGAACCATTCACACCATCCGGTGTGGAGCATGAGGATGTCGCCGGGCTGGATGGTGAGGGATTGGGCCTGGATGGCTGCCTGGATCAGGTCAAGCCCGAGGGGCTCACCTGCTGCGTGGTCAATGGGAGTGCCTTCGCCGGTGCAGTAGCCGTCGAGGTCGACGAGCACTCCCCTGCCGACGATGGGTTTGTCAGCCCATTCCTGGATGCCGAGGTCCGGAGTGCCTTCCGTAATCCGGTCATCGGGGGTGCCGTTGTAGAAGCCGATGTCGTCTGCCCGGCGGTGCCGGAGCCCGTCGACCTGCGTGGATCCCTGGAGGTAATACCCGTCCAGGTAGTCGTCCCGGTGGGCCGGGTGGGAGGAGTAGATGGTGTGACGAGGGGCGCTGCGCTTGAGTGACATTCCGGGATCGAAGGCATCGGCCGGGTAGTCAAGGCCGAAGACCACGCCGGTCCTGATGCAGTTCCTGGCCTCCAGGGTGGTGTCCTGCGTGATGAAGGACGGCGTTCCGCGGTCCGGTTGGGGAAACAGCCCCCACGACGTCCCGGATAGCGCGCCCTCCCGTTCGAGAAGTTCGGCGAAGGACGGGTAGGTTCCGGCTTCCCTGGTGTCGRTCATCGCGTCGCTGCCTTCTGGGGAGTCTGTTCTTTGTTCTCGTAGCGCTTGTAGTTGAGGAAGAACCCGGCGATCGCACAGATCGATGCCGCAAGGCACATCGGGGGCTTGACGGATTCGTTGAAGAATACGAGCCATTCGCTCTGGCCGGCGGCAAGGGCGATGGCCTGGCCCGTCACGAACAGGACTCCGCCGGCGAGGAGGGCGGCGAGGCTCAGGACGAAGATGACTTCGATGGCACGTCTGATCTTGTGCATGTCGCGGTTCCTTTAGATCGGCAGGATGCCGAGGATGATGAGCACGCCGATGCCCAGCAGGGGCAGGGCGTAGTGGGTGAGCAGTCGGGCGAAGGTTTTGATCGGGTCCACGTCCGCGATGCCGCAGGCGACATACAGGGGCGCGCCTCCGGGGGGAACGGCGGCTTCGCAGGATGAGAAGACGAGTACGGCGACGGCGGCGGTGGTCGCCGGAACACCGGCGCTAACGAGTGTGGCGACACCGACGGTTCCGACGGCGGCCATGGTGGCCGTGGCGGACAGGGGCGCGGCGACGGCGATGACGATCAGCCCGATGAGGATGGCGAGGAGCCACAGGGGCGGGTTCATCCGGTTGAGCAGTGCCGTCATTTGCTGGGGCAGGCCGGTGGCGGCGAGGGCGTTGGCGCCGGCGAAGGCAAAGACGACAGTAATGCCGACGATCCCGAACCTCGGGGCGGACTCCTGCAGCAGGGTCCACCAGCCCCGGCCGCTGCGGGGGAGGTTTTTTCGGCCGAGGACGGCGCCGGTGATGATCAGGACCACCGGGATCCAGACGATGACGCTCAGGGACTTGGTGATGTCTCCGCCGGTCCAGTCCGACAGTGCGGTGGCGATGAAGGCGGAGGTGATGATCAGTGGGATGGCCACCACGACGAACAAAAGCAGGGTGGCCCAGCCGCGGCCGAACGCCGCCCGGACCGGCAACCGGTGCGCGGCATCCAGGGGCGTCATCCCGCTCTTGCGGATCAGCAGCCAGGTGACGATCAGCCGGTGCAGGAAGCACCACAGCCCGCCGATGAACAGCGGAAGTACGAGTTCATTGACGTTCAGCAGGGGCCCGACTGTGGCGGAGCCGACCAGGACGAACATCGAGGCGCTGAACGGGAAAGTGATGCCCATTCCGGCGTTTCCCGCCACGAGGGTCGCGGCCGCGGGCTTGTCGAGCCGGGACTTTTCCATCCACGGGATGGTCACGGAACCCACGGTCGCGGCGATCGCCGCCTGGTTGTGGACTACCCCGCCGAGGCCTGCCGACGCCACGGTGGACACCCAGGCGGGGCCTCCCCTGGTACCGCCGATCAGTGAGTTCAACAGGTCGATGAGGCGGTCCAGCACTCCGGTCTTGTCCAGCAGGTACCCCATGAAGACGAACGCCATGGTGGCGTAGACGATTTCGTCAGTCACCGCCGTGTAAAGGGAGGACCAGCCGATCTGCGC
>NZ_JBFTZW010000162.1:0-3272 GCF_056406555.1 Arthrobacter sp. P1_B4 | reverse complement strand
GTGAAGGGCGGGAGCCCTTCACCGCACCGCCTGCATTTTCTAATCCTGGCGCGTCCTCCATGACTGGCCAAGGATTCCACAAAAAGGAAGGGTCTCGACGTATGCGCGAGCGCTCGGAACGCGGTGCTGTGGCCGTTGAGTTTGCGCTGCTGGCGCCGGTCCTGATTCTGTTGCTGTTTGGCATCACGGAGTTCGGCCGGGCCTATAACGTGCAGATATCTCTTTCCAATGCGGCCCGCGAAGGCGCGCGCGTCATGGCAGTCAGCAACGACCCGGCTGCTGCCCGAAATGCCGTCCGGGGCGCACTCGGAACGCTCGTACCGGTACTGGCCGACAACAATATCGTCTTCACTGCCTCCACGCCTGCCGGCGCTAAGACCTGCTCGGCAGGAGCTCAAATGTCCGTGACCGTGGCCTACACGCTCAGCACGATGACTGGCATTGCCGGCCCCTTCGCCATGCAGGGCCAAGGAGCCATGCTGTGCGGGGGGTAGGACGTCAAGACACCCGTCAGCGTGGCGCTATCAGCGTGATCGTCGCCATCGTGATGGTATGCCTCCTGGGTTTCGCCGCCCTGGCCGTAGACGTCGGGGTACTCTACGCCGAGCGGGCCCAGCTGCAGAATAGCTCGGACGCGGTGGCACTGATGGTGGCCCAGAAGTGCGCCAGGAGTGTCGCTGATCCGGAATGCTCCGCCACGTGGCCGCGGCCCACCGAGCTTGCCGCCAAATTGGCCAACGGCAACGCCGCGGACGGCCTGACCAACATCAAATCCATCACCCTCGATAAGACCAAGGGTACCGTCTCGGTAAACACCGGGGCGAAAGAGACGGGAAGCCCCGCCAACAGCATTTCGCTGTTCTTCGCCAGGGCCCTGGGCATCACCAGCGCCGAGGTGGGTGCCACGTCTCGGGCCCAGTGGGGTGCCCCGTCAAAGGGAACCGTGATCGTGCCGTTGGCGATCGCTGAATGCAAATTCTCTCCAGACCCCACTTTCGTGCAAGTCCTCACTATGGACGTTAACGGATGCGGCGGGATTCCTGGCGGCTTCGGCTGGATCACCGACGTAAAAGACAGCCAATGCAGCGTCACGATTAGCGCCGGCGCATCAAGTGACCCAGGGATCTGGTTCAACAGCGACACCGGCGCCCCCCGACCCTCCGTATGCTCAGCCGCGGACATCAGTGCCCTACAAGATCAAACGGTTCTGCTTCCGCTCTACGCTGTCGCCACGGGAACGGGCTCCGGCGGCAAGTTTTACGTCAAGGGGTTTGCGGCCTTTCACGTAACCGGCTATCGCCTTTCCAGCGACAGCTGGAATTCTGGTGGACTTGCCAACAAGTCCATCCGCGGATACTTCGTCAAATTTGTCTCCCTGTCTCAAGCCCTCGAACTCGGCGGCACCGCGGACTACGGTGCGTCCGTCGTCCGCCTCAGCATTGGAGCACCCTAAGCATGAAGTCCCGACTACTCGCCGGAGTAGCAGCGGTCGTCCTGGCCGTCGTCGGCGCCATCCTCGTGGTGTCCTACGCCAGCGGCGCGGACGCGCGGGCTGTGAAGAATCTTGAGCCCCTGGACGTCCTCATTGTGGCAAAGCCTGTGCCGGCAGGCACCTCCGTAGAGAGCCTCCTGCCCTTCCTGACCAGTCAGAAGCTCCCGGGCACCGCTGTAGCCAAGAGCGCTCTGGCCAGTCTCGACGGCCAAGCCGGAAAGGTCACCGCCGTTGACCTATTGCCCGGGGAGCAGCTCGTTGCGGAGCGTCTGGCCGCCCCGGAAACCATCAAATCCAGCGGCGGCGCCATACCTGTACCGGAGGGCTTGCAGGAAATCTCCTTCCAACTCGAGCCCCAACGAGTCGTCGGCGGCCAACTGGCGCCCGGCGATCACATCGGCATCTTCATCTCGCTGAAGGGCGGCGGCATCGAGGCCTCGCCGGAGAAGGAGACGACGCAACTGACCCTCCACAAAGTCCTGCTGACCGCGGTGCAGGGCGCCCCAATCCCGACGGCAACTCCCCAGCCCTCGGATAGCGGCTCGGCCGCGGCCCCCGCTGCGGCTCCCCCTGTTCCCGCCGGGCCACTGATCCTCACCGTGGCCGTGAACGATGTGGACGCCAGCAGGATCGTCTATGGCAGCGAATTCGGCACCCTCTGGCTCAGCAAAGAACCGCTTAACGCCGTGGACAGCGGCCGCCCTGGAATTATGACGAAACCGGAGGTATACAAATGAGCCGCTTCGTGATGATCACGCCCAATACTGACTTCGACGCGCGGGTTCGCCGGGCACTGGCAGGCGGTCTGCCCGGCGGCCTGCAGACCTTCGCCTTCGTCGATCCGTCCGACCCTGGGGCACTGTTCATGAACCTTAACCAGGAGCGCCCCGAGGTGCTGATACTTGGGCCGGACCTGCCGTTCGAAGACGCGTTGCGGCTGGCTATGGTCTTTGACGTCCAATTGCCGGAGTTAAGCATCATTCTGGTCAGCGAACCTGATCCAGACATTGTCTTGCTGGCCATGCGCGCCGGCATCCGGGATTTTCTCAKCCCGAACGCCGAAGATGCCCAGATCCGGATTTTGCTGGAGCGCGCCTGCCAGTCCTTTGCCAGCAAGTACAGGACAGAGGCCGGTCAGGAGCCTGGGGGTTCGAGTGGCCAAGTGATCGGCGTCTTCTCGCCCAAGGGCGGAGTAGGCAAGACGACAATCGCCACGAACATCGCCATAGGACTCGGGCAAATCGCGCCCATGAGTGTGGTGATCGTGGACTTGGACCTGCAGTTCGGAGATGTAGCCTCGGGCTTATACCTCCACCCGGAGCACACTGTCACGGACGCCGTCTCCTCCGCGGCGAGCCACGATTCTCTAGTGCTCAAGGCCTTCCTGACCGTGCATTCCGGCAACATCTATGCGCTCTGCGCCCCGCATAGTCCGGTGGAAGCCGACTTCGTCACACCGGAGCAAGTCACCCGAATGTTGCAGCAGCTCGCGGAACAATTCCAGTACGTCATCGTGGACACAGCCCCGGGATTGCCTGAAATAGGTCTGGCTGCGATGGAGCAATGCACGGACATTGTCTGGGTGACCGCCATGGATGTTCCCAGCATCCGAGGACTCCGGTCCGGCCTCGAAATCCTTGGCCGGCTGGACGTCCTGCCTGAGACGCGTCATGTGGTCCTGAACATGGCAGACTCCAAATCCGGCCTCAGCGTCCAGGACGTTGAGGCGACCATAGGTGCGCCCGTTGACTTCAGCATTCCCCGTTCGAAGGCCGTAGCC
>NZ_JBFTZW010000161.1:0-3301 GCF_056406555.1 Arthrobacter sp. P1_B4 | reverse complement strand
CTCCATCAACACCGCCACCTTCGCCGAGGCCACTCAGCTAGATTTCTGCGGCATCCAGAAGATGGTGGACGCCGCAGGGATCCACAGCGGCGTGGACAACGCCCGGGTGAACATGCACCAGCTGGGCAACCTGCTGGGCGCCATCGGCGTGGCGCCGCTCCATCTGGCCAACGCGTTTGCCACCTTCGCCAACGACGGAAACTACTGCGCACCGATTGCCATTTCGGCAGTGAACGACGCGGCGGGACAGAAACTGCCGGCCGAGACCAGCGCCTGTCACAGGGCGATCAAGCCCGAGGTCGCCCGCGGCGTGAACGCCGTGCTGCAGGACGTGCTGAAACGCGGGTCCGGCGTTTACATCAAGCCCAAGGTCCAGGAGCGGTTCCCGGTCGCGGCCAAGACGGGCACGTCCAATACCAATGGCGCCACCTGGGTGGTGGGCTACACAAGCGGCCTCGCGACGGCTTCCTTCTTCGGCGACGCCTTGGAGGGCCAGAAGCGGCCCGGGCAGAACATCACCGTCAACGGCAAGTTCTACAAGGCCATTGACGGGTACATGCTCGCCGGCCCGCAGTGGGCGAACTACATGCTGCAGGTCGCCGGGTACTACCCCACCGCCCCCTTCCCGGCGCCGCCGGAGTCCATGACCCGGACGCCCTCCGCGAGCCGCACGCCCCCTACGACCCGCACGCCGTGCTTCCCCGGTTTTAATAGTGCGTTGTGTCGCTGACACTGGCCCGAAATGCTCTGGATCCAATGCCGCGCTCTATGCCAACGGGGCCCGGAGCCTCTATCCTCTTGCCATGGGAGACGGGGCCAATTTCCGGCGAGGGGAATCGCGCCACCGCGCGCGGGTGGCTCATGAATCCCGATAGCGCCCAGCCTCACGACAACTACGACGCGTTCCTGTCGAGGCTGGACGCCGCCACCAGCAGCCTGAGCACCCGGGCCGCGTCGCTGGACAAAGCACTGGCAGCCGTTTCCCTCCTCTTGGGACCATCTGAGTCCGCCGTTCGGAAATGGGAACGACGGCGCCATTACGTCGGTGAGCAGCTCGCCGTTCACTCGGGGTCCCCGCAGTCCTACACCGCGCTGTGCGAGCTCCACGTCGTGGCAGGAAAGATGGAAGCAATGCTCCGGGGCCGTGTCCAGCGTGTCACCGAGAAGCTGGCGGTCATGCAAGGGCGTCGTGAGGCCATCGACAAGTCATTGCTGGAGCTTGAGCTGAGCAGAATTAAGCTGACGTCGTCCCGGATGCTGTCACAGGACCGCGAAAAGTTGAGCAGCATCTTTTCCGAAATCGCCGGCTCCACCGCGGCCAAAGGAGCCATTCCCGATATGGGGTTGCTGGGCGATCTCAAGGAAGCACGCGAGGCAATCATCCTGGCCGAAGCGCTCATGGAAGTGAAGGGGTACTAATCATGGAAATTTCACGGCGCGATCAGCCCCGGAAGGACATCGTCGCCCTCGTTCGCTGGTCAAAGAAACCGGGCGAAAACCCCGTCTTCAAGTTCGTCATGTCGAGTATTTTGGGGCTGATCGTGTGCCTGTTCCTGATGATCTTTCTGCCCTTCCTCAGAAGTTTCGGTGCCCTGGTTTTGTTCACCCTCTTCTTCGCCGCGCTTCTGACGGTGCGCACGGTCATGGCCCAGCAGCGCTTCATGCGGGGGCTGACCAAGAGGATCAATGACACCCTCGCAGAGGTCACGAGCAGCCCGGGTGACCAATTGTCGGTCAGGCAATTCCGGCACATGACCAAGACCGGCGAGCAGCTTCCGCTCCTTGTCAGCGGCGTACCCGGGCTGAACCTGCATGTGGCCCGGGCGTCAACGCTGGAGAAACATGCCCCCGAGAAATGGGTTGCGGTCTTCACGGTTGTGCCTCCGGAGAACGGAACCGCCAGCTTCGACCGCCTGGTGGCGGCAGCAGTCAACGCCGGCCCCGGTACCACCAGCGCGAAAGCGTCCTAGCGGCGGGAGCCTGCCGCCGGTTGCTCCAAATCATTCAGCGCCCGCTGGGGGCTGCGTCCTCGGTTACGCAGAACGGGCAAGCGGGACGTTCTGCCCTATCCTCTGGGCCCCATACGCCCAACAGTGAGGACATGACGACCACGTCGGGTCGCCTGCTGTCTCTGCTCAGCAACTTGTGGGTTGCTGTCTTCTTCCCTCCCAGGAGTGCAGAGAATTCAGGGATCTGGTTCCGGGGACCGAAAATGACGCCAAGACAACATGTTGACCGGGTGAGCGCCGAGGACATGATGTCCTTGGACGCGGACATCGGCTCAGCGCCAATGCAAGTCGGGGCCATCCTCATGCTCAGCACGGAAGGCAGCGAAGATTCGGCACCCCTCCTGGAAGCACTGGCGCGTCGGCTCGGCACTGTCCCCCGGCTGCGCCAGCGGCTGGTCTCTGTCCCCTTCGGCTGCGGGCGGCCCATTTGGGCGGATGATTCCGGCTTTGATCCGGCACACCATCTGGGCGTGATCGCCTGTCCGGCGCCCGGCGGTGAGGAAGCGGTGCTGAACATTGCGGCCGAAATGCTCGCTGCACCGCTGTCCCGCGACCGTCCTCTCTGGTCAGCCAAGCTCATCACCGGCGTAAGCCCGGACCTGTCAGCGCTTGTTTTCGTCTTTCATCATGTCCTCACAGATGGAATTGGAGGTCTCGCCGTCCTGGAGGCCCTGGCAGCCGCGGAAGCCGGGTGGAATGGTCGCCGGGAGCCAGAGATTCCATACTCGGCGCTGTACCTGGCCATTGATGCTGCAAGGAGCCGAGTCAACGCACTGGCCCGGCTCCCGGCCGCACTGCGGACCGCAGCCGCCGGAGCCTCCGAACTGCGGCAGACGGGCAAACCCCGGGCTGCCCGCACCTCACTCAACCGCCCGACAGGTCCGCAACGGACGCTTGCCGTCCTCCGCTGCGACATGGAGGCAGTCAGAACCGCCGCGCACATGCAGGGAGCGACGGTCAACGATCTCATCCTCACCGCCGTCGCGACAGCCCTGCACCGCCTGCTCCTGGCACGGGGCGAATATGTCGAAGAGTTCGTCATCTCCGTGCTGTTTTCTGCACGCCGCCACACGACAATCACCTATCTGGGGAACCGGAGCGGCATCATCCCGGTGACCGTTCCCGCGGTCGGTCCGGCCAAGGGACGGGTGGCAGCCGTTGCCGCAACGATGAGGAGTGTCAAGCAGCGGCCTCCCGGAGCCTCCACTGCAATCATCGGCCCCATATCCCGGGTCGCAGCGCACCTTGGCGCCTACCGCTTCGTCATAGACCACCAACACCTTGTCCATACA
>NZ_JBFTZW010000160.1:0-3367 GCF_056406555.1 Arthrobacter sp. P1_B4 | reverse complement strand
GCCGTACATCGCGCTGCAGTTGGTCGGCATCAAGGCTGTGCTCACTGTGCTGGGATTGGGCAGTTCGGAGAACGTTCTGCTGACGGACCTGCCGCTGATCATCGCGTTCGTGGTCCTGGCCGCTTACACCTATACGTCGGGCCTGCGGGCTCCGGCCCTGATCGCCGTTGTGAAGGATCTTTTGATTTACCTGGCAGTGWTCGTTGCGGTCATCTACCTGCCGATCAAGTTCGGCGGCTGGGACCCCATCTTCAACTCCGCCGAGGCGAAACTGGGTGCGACCAACCCGGCCACCGGCAAACCCACCGGCGTGTTCATCCCCGGCGCCGCCAGCTACTCCGCCTACTGGACATTGGCCCTGGGCTCTGCCTTGGCGCTGTTTATGTACCCGCACTCCATCACCGGCGTCTTGGCAACCAAGAGCAGGAACACGATCCGTAAGAATGCCGCTGTGCTCCCGCTGTACTCATTGATGCTGGGGCTTTTGGCACTGCTGGGCTACGCGGCCATATTTGCCGGTACCGTGCCGGTCGACCTGAACGGTGCCATCAACCCGCAACTGGTGGTGCCGCAGCTGTTTTTGGACCAGTTCCCTGCGTGGTTTGCCGGCATCGCACTGGCCGCTATCGCCATCGGTGCTCTTGTCCCGGCAGCGATCATGTCAATAGCAGCGGCAAACCTGTTCACCCGCAACATTTACGTCGATCTCATCAGGCCCGATGCCACACCCCGGCAGGAGGCACACGTCTCTAAGATCGCGTCGCTCGTGGTGAAATTCGGTGCCCTGGTATTCGTCATTGCCATGGACCAGTCGGCGGCAATTAACATGCAGCTGCTCGGCGGTATCTGGATCCTGCAGACCTTTCCGGCGATCGTTGCCGGGCTCTACACGCGCTGGTTCCACCGGTGGGCGCTTTTCGGCGGCTGGGCAGCCGGAATCACCTACGGCACCATCGCGGCGTACAACGTGGTCAACCCCGTCACGAAAGCCCACTTTGGCGGCTCAATCGCGGCCATTCCCGGCACGGACACGCAGGTCTACATCGCCGTCACAGCGTTTGCGATCAACCTGAYCGTCGCCGCCGGTCTGTCTCTTCTCTTCCACGCAATGAAGCTCCCCGACGGGAAGGACATCACACGCAACTCCGACTACGGCGCCGACGAGAACGATCCGAAGGTCGCCCAGATCGAGCGCGAGCACCCGCTCGGCGAGTCCGGAGCATCCACATTCTGATTCGCTGGAACCCTCGGCGCTGAGAGGCACCCGGTGGCAGACTTTTTGCCATGGAGCCCATGGATTGTCTGGTCATCTACGTCCCCACCGACGCTGCGCCCGCGGTCCGGCAGGCCATTGGCGACGCCGGGGCGGGCAGGCTCGGCAATTACTCCCACTGCTCGTTCAGCCTCGACGGCACCGGGCGTTTTACCCCGTTACCCGGCGCGACCCCGTTCGTCGGCGTCGTCGGTTCCTCCGAGGAGGTGCCGGAAACCCGGATCGAGGCAATCTTCCCCCGATCCCGGCGTAACGCCGTCGTCAATGCCGCGTTGTCCGTCCATCCGTATGAGACGCCGGCGTTCATGACCTACCCGGTAGATGCCAGCCGGCCGGACTGAGCAACACCGGGGGTGCAGCGCGGCGGAAACTGTGAGGTCACCCGCGCCGGGTGGCACGCACGACGACGTCGTGCAGCGGCAACGCACGGTCACCGGGTCCGGGGAGTGTCCGCGTGATCTCCTCGGCACTCGTGATGCTCCATACGGCAGCGTCGAGACCCCCGGTGATGTCCGCGAGGGTGACAGTCGCTTCCGGGGGAGGGCGGTGCCCGTGCCCCGGGGAGGCGGGAGCGTGCAGGTGCCCGACGATCAACAGCGTGCCGCCGGGGGCTACCCAATCCGAGATGCGTTCGTAGAAGGCAAGCTGCGGCATCGCCGGGTGAGCGTAGTGGGTGGTCACAAGGTCGAACCGGCCTCCCGGCGCCCATGACGTCAGGTCCGCCTCGACCCAGGTCACCGTGCCGGACACAGACTGCCCTTCGGCACGCTCGGCCGCTTGGGCGAGGGCAGCGCCTGAAATGTCGGCGCCGGTGACCTGCCAGCCGTGCGCGGCGAGCCAGGTCGCCTCTGCCCCTGTCCCGCACCCGGCATCCAGCGCTGTTCCCGGTGCGAGTCCGCTGGTTTCGCGGATGAGATGCGGGTTCGGGGCAGCCCCTCCCGAATCTGCCTTGGCGGGACCGTGGGCCTGTTCCCAGTGCTGTTGCCAGTAGTCCTTGTCGAAGCTGTGCGTCATCGCGTCACCGTCGCGTCCGCCCGCTGCTTCCCCTGGCGATGTCTCTGCCGTCCCGGCCATGTGGAACCCCTTACGATCTGATGTGCCTTCAGATTCCATGCTCCCGGGCTGGCAGGTGGATGTGCAAGCGGTATTGCCGAATGGCAAAATAGCCCTCATGAACGACGATCTCGACCACACACTCAGCGCCGTCGGGCCGCGTCTCAAGCGCCTGCGACTCCGCCGGGACGTCACCCTCGCAGACCTCGCCGAGCAGACAGGCATCTCCGCCAGCACGCTCTCCAGACTCGAAGCAGGCCTCCGGCGGCCCACTCTCGAGCAGCTCCTCCCCCTGGCCCGCGTGCACGGGGTAACCCTCGACGAACTCGTCGATGCGCCGCCGACCGGCGACCCCCGGCTCAATCTGCGTCCCGTCGCAGGTCCGGACGGGTCGACGATCTTGCCTCTCACGCGCCGCCCGGGCGGCATTCAGGCCTACAAGTTCATCCTCCCCAAGGGCAGGGATGGGCAGGAGCCTCAGCTGCGCACCCACGAAGGCCACGACTGGGCCTATGTCCTCAATGGCACCTTGCGCCTGGTCCTCGGTGAACATGACCTGATCCTGAGGCCCGGCGAAGCCGTGGAGTTCGACACCCGAACCCCGCACTGGTTCGGCGCAACCAGCGCCGGTCCGGTCGAATTCCTCAGCCTTATCGGCAAACAAGGTCAGCGCACCCATGTCCGGGCGGCACCCAAGCGCGATAGCTAGGCGCATCCTCTGATGTGCTCTCCTTAGGACCCTGCCGGCGCCATTCGGAGGGCCAGCATCCCGCCTTCAAGGAGTTCAAGTTCGACGATCCGCAGTGTGTACCGGGKTCCGTCCTCCGGCAGCATTTTCTTGCCACGCCCGAGCACGATGGGGGACACCAGCAGGACGTACTCGTCCACGAGGTTCTCCTCCATGAGCGTCTTGGTCAGCGTCGGGCTTCCCCACACGAGCACGTTCTCCCGCTCGCGAAGCTCGCGGACCTGGCCGGGTATGTCGTCGGCGATAATCGTGCTGTTGTTCCAGCCGGCGTGGTCCAGTGTGGTCGACACGAC
>NZ_JBFTZW010000159.1:0-3396 GCF_056406555.1 Arthrobacter sp. P1_B4 | reverse complement strand
CCGTAGTAGGACCCGCCGCGGCCCCGGGGAGGAACAGCAAAAACGGCGACGGCGGCACGGGCGCCCGGTGGTTTCCCACCGGAGCCCGCACCGCCGTCGCCGTCAGTGTGCTTCTAGACCCTAGAGTCCGAGGTCGGCCTCGAAGGCGCCTTCCTCAAGGCGTGCCTTCAGCGTCTGCAGGAAGCGTCCTGCGTCGGCGCCGTCGACCAGGCGGTGATCGTACGTCAGGGAGAGGTACATCATCGAACGGATGGCCAGCGAGTCATCGCCGTTCTCGTCGGCGACCACTACGGCCCGCTTGACGATCGCGCCGGTGCCGAGGATGGCAACCTGCGGCTGGTTGATGATCGGGGTGTCGAACAGGGCGCCCACCGAACCGATGTTGGTGATGCTGAAGGTGCCGCCGGAGAGCTCGTCCGGGCCGATCTTGCCGTTGCGGGTGCGGTCGGCGACGTCGGCAATCTTGCCGGCCAGGCCGGCCAGGTTCAGGTTGCCGGCGTCCGAGATGACCGGAACCAGCAGGCCCTTGTCGGTGTCCACCGCAATCGCCAGGTGCTCGGCGTTGTGGTAGGTGATCTCCTGCTTGTCCTCGTCGTAGGAGGCGTTGACCTTCGGGTGCTGCTTCAGGGCCTCGGCAACAGCCTTGGCGATGAAGGGCAGGAAGGTCAGCTTGGAGCCGTTCTGGGCCTGGAAGGAGTTCTTGGCCTTGGCGCGCAGCTTGGCAACCTTGGTCATGTCGACCTCGTGGACCTGGGTCAGCTGGGTGGAGATGTCCAGTGACTCGCGCATGCGGCGGGCAATGACCTGGCGGATGCGCGGGGCCTTCTGCACGGTGCCGCGCAGCGAGGACGCAGCACTTGAAGTCGGCACAGTGGTCGAGGCGGCTGCCGGCGCAGATGCGGCGGGGGCTGCGGCCGGTGCTGCCTTTGCCTCGGCAGCTGCCAGCACATCCTGCTTGCGGATGCGGCCGCCGACGCCGGTGCCTGTGAGGGCCGCGATGTCGACGCCCTGCTGGTTGGCCAGCTTGCGGACCAGGGGAGTGACGTAGCCGGACTCTGCCGGTGCGGCAGTTGCTGCCGCAGGCGCGGGGGCTGCCGGGGCGGCGGGCGCTGACGGGGCGGCTGCTGCGGGAGCTTCCTGCTTGGGAGCCTCCGGTGCTGCTGCCGGGGCGGGGGCGGCCGGTGCTTCCTGCTTGGGAGCTTCCGGTGCTGCATCCTGCTTGGGGGCCGCAGCGGGCGCCGGTGCTGCCGGTGCCGCGGCGCCGGAACCGATGACGGCCAGAACGGAGCCGACCTCGGCCGTCTCGTCCTCGTTGACGCGGATTTCCAGGAGGGTTCCGGCAACCGGGGACGGGATTTCGGTGTCGACCTTGTCGGTGGAAACCTCGAGCAGCGGCTCGTCGACCTCTACGGTGTCGCCGATGCTCTTCAGCCAGCGGGTCACAGTGCCTTCGGTGACGCTTTCGCCCAGGGCAGGCAGCGTGACGTCGTGTCCTTCACCTGCCGGAGCAGATTCCGGAGCGGCGGCAGGGGCCTCGGCGGCCGGAGCCTCCGCGGGAGCCTCTTCTGCGGCCGGCGCCGCTGCGGCGGGAGCCGGTGCCTCTTCGGCGGCCGCGGCCGGAGCCTCTGCCGCGGCCGGGGCCGGGGCGGCGTCGCCGGAGCCGATGCGGACCAGCGGGGCGCCAACTTCAGCGGTCTCGTCCTCGGCGACGAGGATTTCCTCGATCACGCCGGCGATCGGAGAGGGGATCTCGGTGTCTACTTTGTCGGTGGAGACTTCGAGCAGCGGCTCGTCCACCTCTACCCGGTCACCGACCTGCTTGAGCCAGCGGGTGACGGTTCCTTCGGTGACGCTCTCACCGAGGGCGGGCAAGTTAACGGATTCAGACATGTCGTCCCCGTTCTCCTTATTGATCTTTAGTGCGGATGATTGCTGCCTTGGTCGAGCTTAGTGCACCCGGTTTTTCGGGCCGGGTGCACCAAGCTCTGAGTTCATGCGGTGGTGCGGGCGGAGCTGCTAGCCGTGGAGGGGCTTGCCCGCCAGCGCCAGATGCGCCTCGCCCAGGGATTCGTTCTGGGTGGGGTGGGCGTGGACCAGCTGGGCCACGTCCTCCGGGTAGGCTTCCCAGTTCACAATCAGCTGTGCTTCACCGATCTGCTCGCCCATGCGGGCGCCGATCATGTGGACGCCGACGACGGGGCCGTCCTTCTGGCGGACCAGCTTGACCAGGCCGGACGTGCCCAGGATGGAGCTCTTCCCGTTGCCGGCCAGGTTGTATTCCTGGGTCTGGATCTGGTCCTCGCCGAACTTCTCCTTGGCGGCCTTCTCGCTGTAGCCGACGGTGGCGATCTCGGGTTCGGAGTAGGTTACCTTGGGGATGTTGACGTCCTCGACGATGACCGGCTTCAGGCCGGCGATCTCTTCGGCGACGAAGATGCCCTGCTGGTAGCCGCGGTGCGCGAGCTGCACGCCGGGGACGATGTCGCCGACGGCGAAGATGTTGCCGACGCCGGTGTGGAGGCGCTCGTTGGTGATGACGAAGCCGCGGTCGATCGTGATCCCGGCCTCTTCGTAGCCGAGGTTCGCCGTGACGGGGCCGCGGCCGACGGCGACGAGCAGGAGGTCGGCCTCGAAGGTCTTGCCGTCCACGAGGGTGACCTTGACGCCGTCGTCGTTCTGCTCGACGCCCTGGAAGAAGACACCGGTGGAGAACTTGATGCCGCGCTTCTTGAAGGCGCGCTCAAAGGCCTTGACGATCGTGGCGTCCTCGTTCGGAACCAGCGACGGGAGGCCTTCGACGATCGTGACGTCGACGCCGAACGACTTCCAGACCGAAGCGAACTCGACGCCGATCACGCCGCCGCCCAGGATGATCGCGCTCTTGGGGATGTAATCCATGGTCAGGGCTTCGTCGGAGGTGATGACCTTGCCGCCGATTTCCAGGCCCGGCAGGGTGCGGGAGTACGAGCCGGTCGCGAGGACAATGTTCTTGCCCTTGTACGCGGTGCCATTCACGACGACGGTGTCGGTGCCCTGAAGCTTGCCCTCACCCTCAATGACGGTGATGCCCTTCTTGCCCTTGATCAGACCCTGCAGGCCCTTGAACTTGCCGGCAATGATGCCGTCCTTGTAAGCGTTGACAGCCGTGATGTCGATGCTGTCAAGGGTCACGTTGACGCCGTACTTGGCCGAGTCGCGGGCGTGGTCCGCCAGCTCTGCCGAGTGCAGCAGGGCCTTGGTGGGGATACAGCCGTTGTGCAGGCAGGTGCCGCCGAGCTTGCCCTTTTCGATGAGGCCGACGGTGAGGCCAAGCTGGACAGCACGCAGTGCGGTGGCGTAGCCGCCGCTGCCGCCGCCGAGTACCAGGATGTCGAATTCTTGCGCAGTTGCCTGATC
>NZ_JBFTZW010000158.1:0-3492 GCF_056406555.1 Arthrobacter sp. P1_B4 | reverse complement strand
TCGGTGACCACCTTGACGGTGGGTTCCTTGACGTCGAGCGGCTTGGTGAAGTCGACGCCTGGGGCCTTCTTGTCACCGTTCTCAGTCAATTTGACCGAGTCCAGCTTGGCGGTCTCACCCGCGGACTGGCTGGTGGGTTCCGGAGCCGGAGGCGCTTCGCTGCCGCCGCAGGCGGTCAGCAGCAGCAGTCCGGGAAGAAGAATTGCTAGTAGTCGGCGCAATTGGAAACTTTCGTCGAGGCAGGGTGGACTCAATGCCGTTCGGTTTCCCGTGGCAAAGAAAGCGGCGGCCGCAGGGCGGCCCTACCCCAGAATAACGTGCGAAGCTGGGTATCAGCCCATCGAGTCCAGCAGCGCATCCACCCGTTCGTCCACGCTCCGGAAGGGATCCTTGCACAGAATGGTCTGGTGGGCGCGGTCGTTCAGCTTCAGATGGACCCAGTCCACGGTGTAGTCGCGGCCGAGTTCCTGGGCGCGCCGGACGAAGTCGCCGCGGAGTTTGGCGCGCGTGGTCTGCGGCGGGGCATCCACCGCGTCCTTGACCGCGGTGTCGTCCACCACCCGGCGCACGGCCCCGCGGGCCTGGAGCAGGTAGAAGAGGCCGCGGCCACGGGAAATGTCGTGGTAGGTCAGGTCCAGCTGCGCAATCCTGGGAGCGTCAAGGCCCAGCCCGTGCCGTACCCGGTAGTTGTCCATGAGCTTCTTCTTGATGGCCCAGTCCACTTCGGTATCGATCGTGCTCGTGTCGCCGCTTTCGATGGCGTCCAGCGTGCGCTCCCAGAGGTCCAGGATCAGCGGCACGTGGGGGTTGTGCGCGCCGTGTTCGGCCACGAACGCGGTCACCTTGCCCAGGTATTCGCGCTGGATTTCCAGGGCCGTGAGCTGCCGGCCGTTGGCGAGCCGGACCAGCGCCCGGCCGCTGAGGTCGTGGGAGATTTCCCGGATGCTGCGGATCGGGTTCTCCATCCGCATGTCGCGCATGATCACCCCGGCCTCGATCATCCGCAGGATCAGGTCCACCGTGCCGATCTTGAGCAGCGCCGTTGTTTCGGACATGTTGGAGTCGCCCACGATCACGTGCAGGCGCCGGTAGAACTCGGCGTCCGCGTGCGGCTCGTCCCGGGTGTTGATGATGGGCCTGGAGCGGGTGGTGGCGGAGGAGACGCCTTCCCAGATGTGGTCGGCCCGCTGGGAGAACGCGAAGGTCGCCCCGTGCGGGGTCTTGAGGATCTTGCCGGCCCCGGCGATCAACTGGCGGGTCACGAGGAACGGGATGAGGATTTCCGCGAGCCGGGAAAATTCGCCGCGCCGCGGGATGAGGTAGTTTTCGTGGCTGCCGTAGGAGTTCCCGGCCGAGTCTGTGTTGTTCTTGAACAGGTATACGGTGCCGTTGAATCCCTCCGCCGCCAGCCGTTCCTGGGCTTCGTCTACGAGGTCGCACAGGATCAGCTCCCCGGCACGGTCATGGGCTATCAGCTGGGCGAGGTCGTCGCACTCGGCGGTGGCGTATTCCGGGTGCGACCCGACGTCCAGGTAAAGGCGCGAGCCGTTGGTCAGGAAGACGTTGGAGGACCGTCCCCAGCTGACCACCTTGCGGAAGAGGTAGCGGGCTACTTCCTCCGGTGCCAGCGGCCGGGACTCCGGGCTTGAATAGGAAATTCCGAATTCGGTTTCGATGCCGAATATGCGCTTGTCCATCTCACTTCTCCTCAGCCAGCAATGCCACGATGTCCGGGTCCTCGAGCCGGCGGAACGCCCGGCGGGTGCCGCGGCCGCTTTCCGATGCCCGGTCCAGTACCGCAACTTCCAGTGCGGATACGGGCAGGGTGGTGGTTTCCTTGTCCGCCACGAGCCCGGCGAGGGCCAGCCGGATGGCGCCCGCGAAGTCGAGTTCGCCCTGCCAGCCCGCCGCGACAGCCTCGGAGACCTTGTCCGCCTGGCCGCCCATCACAATAAAGCCGTGCTCGTCGGCGATGGACCCGTCAAAGGTCAGCCGGTACAGATGGTCCGCCTCCTGGGCCTGGCCGACTTCGGCCACGGCCAGTTCGACCTCGAAGGGTTTCTGTTCGGCCGTAAACACCGCGCCGAGGCTTTGTGCGTACACGCTGGCGAGGCCGCGGGCTGTGACGTCCTCGCGGTCGTAGGAATAGCCCCGGACATCGGCATACCGCACCCCGGCTTGCCGCAGGCTCTCAAACTCGTTGTACTTCCCGACGGCCGCGAACGCGATTTTGTCGTAGATCTCGCCGATCTTGTGCAGCGACGGGGACGCGTTCTCCGCCACGAGGGCGATCCCGTCCCGGCAACTGATGACCACCACCGAACGTCCGCGGGCGATGCCCTTCCGTGCGAAATCCGCACGGTCCTTCATCAGTTGTTCGGGAGATACATAGAACTGCTGGGTCATCTCAGGCCTCCCGCTGGGCGACGGTGCGGGATTCGATGACGCGGCCGGCCACGGCGGCAAGGTCGCGGTCCGGGATCCGGAAGGCGCCTGTCCGGTTCACGATGTACACCACCGGCCATAGCTGCCGGACGGGGTCCGGCCCGCCTGTGGCGGAGTCGTCGTCGGCGGCGTCGTACAGGGCCTCGACGGCGACCGCCACGGCGTCCTGCTCCGAGAGGCCGGGACGCCAGAGTTTCTTCAGCGCGCCGCGGGCGAACATCGAACCGGATCCCACCGCGTGGTGCTCCTGTTCCTCGTAGCGGCCGCCCGTGACGTCGTAGGAGAAGAGCCGGCCGAAACCTGCGGGCCGGTCGAATCCCGCGAACAGGGGCACGACGGCGAGGCCCTGCATGGCCATGGGCAGGTTGCCGCGGACCATGGCGCCGAGCCGGTTCGCTTTCCCGTCCAGGCTCAGGAGGGTGCCCTCGATCTTCTCGTAGTGTTCGAGTTCAACCTGGAACAGCCTGGTGATGTCCAGGGCGATGCCGGCGGTCCCGGCAATGCCCAGCACTGAATACTGGTCGGCGGGAAAGACCTTCTCGATGTGCCGGCTCGCGATCACGTTGCCCATGGTGGCGCGGCGGTCCCCGGCCATCAGCACGCCCCCGGCGTAGGTCATCGCCACGATCGTGGTCCCGTGCGGGGCCTGCAGCGATGCTCCTGGCTGGCTGGCGTGCCCGCCGGCGGGCAACTGGTTGAAAGGCACTTGGCCGAAGGGCATCAAATCGGGCCGTTCGCGCTGCAGATGCTCGGTGAATGAGGACGTCGCGTTGGCTGCTACTCGGTTGGCTGTTGTTTCCTGCACTAACGCTCTCCCTCAACGTGGTGGATCAACGACTCTTCCGGCCCTTAGCCCCTCCCGCCGCCCTCATCCGGCGGCCGGCGGCGCTCCTACTGGCCGCCCTTTTGGACGAATGCGCGCACGAATTCCTCGGCGTTGGACTCCAGCACGCCGTCGATCTCATCGAGGAGATCATCGACGCCCTGGGTGGCTGCCGACGCCTGGGCGTCCGCCGGGGCCGGCGGCGCGGCGGGGACGTCCTCGTC
>NZ_JBFTZW010000157.1:0-3542 GCF_056406555.1 Arthrobacter sp. P1_B4 | reverse complement strand
CAACGGTGCCAAGATCAACCTGACGTACTCCGACGACGGCGGCGACCCGGACAAAGCGGTCACCGCCGCCAAGGACTTGATCGGCAAGGGCTACAAGATCATCGGCGGCACGGCATCGTCCGGCATCGCCCTGAAGCTCGCTGAGCAGGCCCAGCAGAACAAGGTGCTCTACATCTCTGGCCCCGCCGCGACCGACGCGATCCAGGGCATCAACAAGTACACCTTCCGCTCCGGCCGGCAGAGCCTCCAGGATGTGGCCACCGCGGGCACCTTTATCGACACCAAGGGGAAGAAGGTCGTGGTGTTCGCGCAGGACAACGCCTTTGGCCAGGGCAACGTCGCCGCGGTGAAGGCCGTCCTCGGCGCCAAGGGCGCCACGGTGGAACCGATCCTCGTAGCGGAGGGCCAGGAACTGACGCCCTTCGCCCGGCAGCTCATCGACGCCAAGCCTGACATGGTGTTCGTGGCGTGGGCCGGGGCAACGTCCGGCACCATGTGGCAGGCCCTGAGCCAGCAGGGCGTCTTCGACACCGCCCCCGTCGTGACCGGTCTCGGTGATGCCGCCACCTTCGGCGCCTACGGCGCGGCAAGCTCCAAGATCAGCTTCCTCAACCACTACTTCCCGGGCGCCGCGGGCACCGACGTGGAGAAGAAGATGATCGCCGCGGTGGAGAAGGCCGGCCAGAAGGCCGATCTGTTTACCCCGGACGGTTTCGTGGCCGGCCAGATGATTGTCCAGGCCGTCAAGGGCGGCGGCGCCGATGCCGACGCCATGGTCAAGGCCCTCGAAGGTTTCAGCTTCGACGGCCCCAAGGGCAAAGAAACCGTCCGCGCGTCGGACCACGCCCTGATGCAGGACATGTACCAGGCCAAGCTGGTCCAAAAGGGCGGCACGTGGGCACCCGAGCTCGTCAAGGTCGTCCCTGCCGAGACAGTCGCGCCGCCGGAGAAGAAGTAGCCGCCGGGCGCTTCGGCGTCGGCCACACTTCCCAACCCCAGCGAGAAAAAGAAGGACCCGTATGAATACCCCAGCCCTGCCCGCCCTCGCGGTGGACGGCGTTGGCTTGCAGATCGGCGGTGTCCACATCCTCCAGGATGTGGGCTTCACGGTCGGCGCCGGCGAAATGATCGGAGTCATCGGCCCCAACGGAGCCGGCAAGACCACCTTGTTCAACCTGATTTCCGGCGTGCTGCGGCCCACTACGGGCAGCATCACGCTGAACGGCAGCGAGATCACGGCCGCGTCAATCCACCGCCGGTCCCGGGCAGGGCTGGGCAGGACCTTCCAGACCTCCAATCTGTTTCCGAGGCTCAGCGTGCTGGAAAACGTCCGGCTTGCAGCCCAGGCGAAGCTGGGCGGCAGTTTCAGCGTCCTGCGTTTCCCCTCGGCGTCGGACGAGGCGACCCGGATAGCCCGCGGCACCATCGCCGAGGTCGGGCTCACCGGCCAGCTGACGACCGCGGCGGGGGACCTCTCTCATGGAGAGAAGCGCAAGGTGGAGATCGCGGTGCTGCTGGCGACGGACCCCGCCGTCGTGCTTCTCGACGAACCGATGGCCGGGGTGGCGTCGGGGGACGTCCCGTCCCTCACCGCGATCATCCGGGGAATGCACCGGGACCGCGGCTGCACCGTCATGATGGTGGAGCACCACATGGACGTGGTCCTGGGCCTGGTGGACCGGGTGGCCGTGATGCACCACGGCAGCCTGCTGGCCCTGGACAGCCCGGATGCCGTCATGGCAGATCCTACGGTCCAGAGCGCATACCTTGGAGAACCTGTATGAGCCCCGCAAGGCACAACTTCCGCGGCCCGGGACCGATCCTGACTGTCCGCGGTCTCCACGCCCACATCGCCGGCCAGCAGGTGGTCGAAGACGTTTCCTTCTCCGTGCCGGCCACCGGGATCACCGCCCTGCTCGGCCGCAACGGGGTCGGGAAAACCAGCACCATCAAGGCGATTATTGGCCTGATTGACCGCACCGGGGAAGTGGAACTCGACGGCGTACGGATCGACGCGCATCCAACCTTCCGGATTGTCCGCAGCGGCGTAGGCTACGTGCCCGAGGACCGCGAGGTGTTTTCCAAGCTCACGGTGGCCGAAAACCTGCGGCTCGCGGAGCGCGACGACTCGCCGCGCCGGCAGTTCGTGGAGGAACTCTTTCCGGACCTGCTGGCACGGTCCAAGCAAATGGCCGGATCGCTGTCCGGCGGCCAGCAGCAAATGGTCTCGCTGGCCCGCGCCCTCCTGAACACCAACAAGATTCTCCTCGTCGACGAACCCACAAAGGGCCTGGCGCCCAAAATCGTGGCCGAAGTCGCCGAGACCCTGGCGGAAGCGGCCAAGACCGTCCCCATCCTGCTCGTCGAACAAAACCTGCATGTGGTCCGCCGGCTTGCCGCAGGGGCAGTGGTCCTCTCCGGCGGACGGGTGGTCCACGCCGGCAGTGCGCAGGAGTTCCTCGACGACGCCGAGCTCACCCAGCGGCATCTGGGCGTCTCGACCGACGGCACCGCCAGCGACGGCGTCCCGACGCACGGCGCCACCGGCGACGACAGCGAGCGGCCCGCGGCGAAAGGTGCTGCCTTGTGAGCACCCTGGTCCTGCTGCTGTTCACCGGCCTCGGCCTCGGTGCCCTCTACTTCCTCGTGGCCGCCGGGCTCTCCCTGATCTACGGTCTGATGGGCGTCCTCAACTTCGCGCACGGCGCCTTCCTGACCTTCGGCGCGTTCGCCGGATGGGAGATCGCCCTGCGGGCGGGCGCCGACAACTGGGGAGCTTTCCTGCTGTCCCTCCTGGTCGGTGCCGCCGCGGGAGCCGCGTTTGCTGCCTTCACGGAGTTCGTCCTCATCCGGCGGCTGTACCAGCGGCATATCGAACAGGTCCTCATCACGGTGGGGCTCTCGCTGGCAGCTGTGGCCCTCTTCGACGGCATCTGGGGGACCGACCCCGTGTTCATCCAAGGGCCGGCCTGGTTCAAGGAGACCACAGAAATCTTCGGCGCCCGCGTGCCCAATGACCGCTTTGTCTGCATCATTGCCGCCGGCCTGGTCCTGCTGGCTCTGGTGTTCTTCCTGAAAAACACCCGCTACGGCATGATCATCCGCGCGGGTGTCGAAAACCGCTCCATGGTCACGGCCCTCGGCATCGACGTGAGGAAGGCCTTCACCCTGGTCTTCACGATTGGCGGCGCGGCCGCCGGCCTCGGCGGTGTCCTCGCTTCGCACTACTTCGGCTATGTCTCACCGATGCTCGGCGGTTCGCTGCTCATCTTCGCCTTCATCGTCACCGTAATCGGAGGCCTCGGCTCCCTGACCGGCGCCGCGATCGCCGCCGTCGCCGTCGCCGTCCTGCAGCAGTTCGCCAATTTCTATCTTGGCGGCACGGGCGACTTCGTTGTGGTGCTGGCCTTGGCGCTCGTACTGCTGTTCCGTCCCTCCGGCCTGCTCGGGAGAACTTCATGACCACCCATACCGACACCCCGGAAACCAGTGGCCCCGCCGCGGACCGGCCCGACGCCGGGCCACGGCGAGGGGCGCCCGCC
>NZ_JBFTZW010000156.1:0-3715 GCF_056406555.1 Arthrobacter sp. P1_B4 | reverse complement strand
GGCACCACCGCAGACCATACGACCATCCATCCCACCTGATGCGGTCCCGATGGGAAATGGCCAGCCCGGATGCCAGGGCCCGGGGTCATGCCGGCAACCGGCGCCTCCACAACCGCTGGATCAGTTATCTCGAACGCCGCAAACGACCCGTCATCGCGAACGTCGCCATCGCCCGGGAGCTCGCCGGCTGGTGCTGGTCTCTGGCTTCCAGAACGGACCAGCCCAGCCAATAACCAACTAGATTCCGCGCTCGGCCAGCCCGGGCACGGACTGCCGGAACGTCCCTGCGGAGCGGTTTCTTGCAGCGCGTGGAGTAAACCCGCGATTCGACTATGGGCAGCCGGAAACGGCCATGCCCGACATAGCTAGACCAGCGGTAACCTCCAGCCGAACACTTCGTCCTGCGGTAACCAACCCGCGCATATCAGTCTGACCGCGCCGTCGCCATTGACACGCTGACCACCCCCGCCAGACACACCGGCAAGCAAAATGGGAAGCGGTCCCGGGCAACCCAACCCGGGACCGCTTCCCCACGCCCTTGACAAACGATCACTACATATCAGTCGAACAAAATGTGGAGCACCACCATGAGGGCGCCGGCACCGAAGAGTAGCGAGCAGAACAGGATGCCTATGCCCTCCATGCCCTGGGCTTGCTCAGCCTTGTCCCTGACGGCAAGTACTTTGAACTTTTCCGTGATCAGGTACACCTGATACGCGGCTATGCGCCTACGGAAGACGAACCACGCCGACGCCACAAGCATGAACACGATGCCTTCCACGATTGCCTTGCCTCCACAATCCGCCGCTAGGGTGCCCTTGCCCCGAGCCTACTGGGCGGGGATCCAGTCCTCGGGTCCTTCACCTGACATTCTGTCCGGTTGCCCCCGTCCTCTCATGCCCCCCTCACAAAGGGGAGGGGGAGGGACCCGCGACAGCCCCGCCGCTGTCCCCGGTAGTGATAGCGCCTCCGACGTCGTACGGGATAGAAGCTGACAGGCCCGTCTGAGGTGGGTTTGGGCCAAAGTGGGACTGAGAGAGGGGGCGGTTGGTACCTCCCACCTCTACACGCTCAGGGAATCCTGTTTTCGGCCACGCTAGGGGATAGCTTGCGGCCCAAGTGGCGGCTGTAGCTCCGCCACGGCACCGGCTCGTCGGTGGGGAAGGTGGCGACTACGGGAATGCACTTCGCGCAGGGAGGATTAAAAAATCAACGGCGTCAGTGCAGTGCGGGCACGCCCGGACACCGGCTGAATCGTCTCCTGGTCAGCGGTGTGCCTTCCGCAACGCGAGCCCGTGACAAGCGGCTTGTTTCGCCGTAGCTTTGCAGCAACTGACGGTTGGGGATATCAGTGGACCTTCTTGGCACCATCATGGCCCCGTTCAAATGGCTGGTCTCAGCCATGATGGCGGGTTTCCATGACGGACTCAGCGCCATCGGCATGCCGGCGGCCAGCGGCTGGACCTGGACGCTGTCCATCATCGGGCTCGTGCTGGTGATCCGCGCCGCCCTGATCCCGGTGTTCCTCAAACAGGTCAACGTCCAGCAGCGCATGAGGCGGCTGCAGCCGGACCTGAAGAAGCTCCAGGACAAATACAAGGGCAAGACCGATCCGGTCTCCCGCCAGGCCATGGCGCAGGAACAGATGGCCCTCTACAAGGCGCACGGCACCAACCCGTTCTCCGCCTGCCTGCCCCTGCTGATCCAGATGCCCTTCTTCTTCGCGCTGTTCCAGATGCTGTCCGGCATCAGCTCGGCCAAATCCAGCGGCCAGGGCGTCGGGGCCATGAGCCCCGAACAGGTCGCGCAGTTCGACGAGTCCACAATTTTCGGCGCCCCGCTCTCGGCTTCGCTGCTGCACGGCGGCGGCGGCGGCAGTCAGCTCTCGGTGTGGATCCTCTCCATTGCGATGATCCTGGCCATGACGGCCTCACAGCTCATCACGCAGCGGCAGATCATGGCCAGGAGCCTGTCCGGCGAGGCCGTGGCGACTCCGCTCATGGGCCCGCAAAAGGTGCTGCTGTTCAGCCTGCCGGTCGTCTTCGGTGTGGGCGGGATCGTGTTCCCCATCGGCGTCCTGATCTACTGGACCACCACCAACCTGTGGACCATGGGGCAGCAGTTCGCTGTCCGGTGGGACAGAATGGGACCATGACGCGCATCGCAATTATCGGCGGCCACGGCAAGGTGGCTTTGGAACTGTCCAGGATCCTCGCGGCGGAAGGGCACGGGGTCACCTCCTTTATCCGCAACCCGGACCATGCGGCCGACGTCGCGGCCACCGGCGCCACGCCGGCGCTGCTGGATGTGGAGAACGCGACGACGGCGCAGATCGCCGGAGCCCTCCACGGACACGACGCCCTGGTGTGGTCGGCCGGAGCCGGCGGCGGCAGCCCCGAACGGACCTACGCCGTGGACCGCGACGCCGCGATCCGTTCCATGGACGCCGCGGCGGAAGCGGGCGTCAGCAGGTACGTCATGGTGTCCTATTTCGGGGCCGGGCCGGACCACGGAGTCCCCGCGGACAACGGCTTCTTCGCCTACGCCGAAGCCAAGGCCGCGGCGGATGAGTACCTGCGCGGTTCAGGCCTTGACTGGACCGTCCTGGGCCCCGGAACGCTGACCACGGGACCCGGCAACGGGATGATCGACGTCGACCCCGCCGACACGTCCGACGGCACCGAAACCGCCCGGGCCAACGTCGCCCTGGTGGCGGCGGCGGTCCTCGGGCTGCCGGCCACGATCGGGCGCACCATCGAGTTCCGGGACGGCACGCTCCCGCTCGCGGCCGCGCTGGAACCGTTGGGCTAGCCCAGGACCCTTCCCGATAGGGTGGTGGGGGCGGTCCGCGCATCCACCCGGGATGCCCCGGCCCGCCTCCGGGGAAAGCGGGCACATGGATCAGTTGGCACTCATCGTTGGACTTCTGCTGGCTACGGTGGGCGCTGTCGGTCTCGGGGAGAAGCTGAGGCTGCCCTACCCGGTGCTGATGCTGATCCTGGCCGTTGCCCTGACGTTCATCCCCGGCTTCCCGGAGATCCAGATCCCGCCGGAGCTGATCCTGCCCATTTTCCTGCCCCCGCTGCTCTTCGCGACAGCGCAGCGCAGTTCGTGGGCTGTTTTCCGGGTCCGCTGGCGCACGTTGCTGATGCTTGCCGTCGCGCTCGTGGTGGTCTCGACGGCGGTGGTCGCGGGCGCGGCCTGGCTCATGATCCCGGGCATCGGCATACCGGCCGCGATCGCCCTGGGCGCCATGGTGGCCCCGCCCGATCCCGTGGCCGTGGACTCCATCGCCAGCCGGGTCCACATGCCGCGGCGGCTCATCAACGTGCTCCAGAGCGAGGGCCTGTTCAACGACGCCGCTGCCATCGTCATCTTCCAGGCGGCCGTGGCCGCCGCCGTCGCCGGTACCAAGATTGCCTCCGACGTCGTCCTCCAGTTTGTCCTGGGAGCTGCGATCGCGGTGGTTGTGGGGATCGGCATGGGCTGGCTCACGAGCCTGATCACCCGCCTGGTGACCTCCATGGTGGCCCGGAGCGCCGTCACCCTGGTGGTGCCGTTTGCCGCCTACATCCTGGCCGAGGAGGTGCACGCCTCCGGGGTGATCGCCGTCGTCGTCACCGCGCTGGAAATGCAGCGGCACTCCCGGCCCGGGGACGCCGCGGAGAGGGTCACCCGCACCGCGTTCTGGGACGTCGTGGAACTGCTGGTCACC
>NZ_JBFTZW010000155.1:0-3730 GCF_056406555.1 Arthrobacter sp. P1_B4 | reverse complement strand
CACCAACCACCTTGACCTGCCCGCCATCGAACAGCTCGAGGAAGCCCTCGACAGCTATGACGGCGCGCTGCTGCTGGTCACCCACGACCGCCGGCTGCTGGAAAACGTCCGCCTGGATGTGCGCTGGAACGTCGAGAACGGCGTTGTCACCGAACTGCACGCCGATGCCCCGAAAGGCAACACCAAATGAGCATGGACCGGGTCGCCTGGAGCTCCCTCTACAACATCACCCGCGCCTCCAGCGGGTCCAAGCCGTTCTCAAAGGAGACCCTGAAGCGCGTCTTCAGTTTTGCCCGCCCCCACCGCAGCAAACTGATCGCCTTCGTGCTGCTGTCCATCGTGATGGCCTTCCTGGCGGTCGCCACCCCGGTCCTCGCCGGGCAGGTGGTTGACGAGATCATCGCCCACGCGGAGGCCTCAACCGTGATCTGGCTGGCCGTCCTGATCGCCATCGTCGCGGTGGCCGAGGCGGGCCTGGGCCTCGTGACGCGCTGGCTGTCCTCCACGATCGGCGAAGGCGTGATCGTGGACCTCCGCACGAAGGTCTTCGACCACGTCCAAAAGATGCCGATCGCGTTCTTCACCAGGACCCGGACCGGGGCCCTGGTCAGCCGGCTGAACAACGATGTCATTGGTGCGCAGTCGGCCTTCGCCGGCACGCTCTCCGGCGTGGTCAGCAACGTCGTGGCCCTGGCGCTGACCCTTGCGGTGATGCTGAATAAATCGTGGCTTGTGACAGTGCTCGCCATGATCCTGCTGCCGATCTTCCTGATCCCGGCCCGCCGGATGGGCTCCAAGCTGGCCGATCTGCGGCGCGAAGCCGCCGAGCACAACGCCACCATGGGCACCCAGATGACCGAGCGCTTCTCCGCGCCCGGCGCCACGCTGGTCAAGCTTTTCGGCCGCCCCGACGAGGAATCCCGCGAGTTCGCCCTCCGGGCCGGCCGCGTCCGGGACATCGGCGTCCGCACCGCCATGCTGCAATTCACCTTCGTCACGGCGCTGACACTGGTCTCGGCCTTGGCCCTGGCACTGGTCTACGGCCTGGGCGGCTGGCTCGCACTCGCCGGGCAGTTGAACGCGGGCGACGTCGTCGTGCTCGCGCTGCTGCTCACCCGCCTGTACGCGCCGCTCACGGCACTTTCGAACGCACGGGTGGAGATCATGAGCGCCCTGGTCAGCTTCGAACGCGTCTTTGAGATCCTGGACCTCAAGCCGCTTATCCAGCAGAAGCCGGATGCGGTGGCGTCCCCGCCAGGTCCGCTCTCGGTGGAGTTCGACAATGTCCGCTTCGCCTACCCCTCGGCGGAGAAGGTCTCGCTGGCCTCCCTGGAGGACGTGCGGACCCTGGACACCCGCGGCGGCGAAGAAGTGCTGCACGGCATCAGCTTCCGGGTGGAGCCGGGTCAGACGGTGGCCCTCGTCGGCTCCTCCGGGGCGGGCAAGTCCACCATTGCGCAGCTCCTGTCGCGCCTGTACGACGTCGACTCCGGCGCCATCCGCTTCGGCGGCACGACGCCCGGCGCGGGCGTGGACGTCCGTGACCTCACGTTCGACTCGATGCGGGCGACCCTCGGGATGGTGACGCAGGACGGTCACCTGTTCCACGAGAGCATCGCCTCCAACCTGCGTCTGGCCCGGCCGGAGGCCACCGAAGAGCAGATGTGGGATGCGCTGCGCCGTGCCCGGCTCGAAGACATGATCCGGTCCCTGCCCGATGGACTGGACACCGTGGTGGGGGAGCGCGGCTACCGGCTCTCCGGCGGCGAGCGGCAACGCCTGACGATCGCCCGCCTGCTGATCGCCCAGCCGCGGGTGGTCATCCTCGACGAAGCCACCGCCGCGCTGGATTCGACCAATGAGGCCGCCGTCCAGGAGGCGCTGGGCGCCGCGCTGGAAGGCCGTACCGCCGTCGTGATCGCCCACCGTCTCTCGACGATCCGTGCGGCGGACGCGATCCTGGTGGTGGAAGACGGCTCGATCGTGGAGCGCGGTACCCACCGGGAGCTTCTCGCCGCCGAGGGCCGCTATGCGGAGTTGTACCGGACGCAGTTCTCCGAGGCCAGCGCGGTGGCCCAGGAATCCGTGCCCGGCTACTGAGCCGCCGTTAGGAAGCCGGCATTTTAGATGCCGGCTTTGGAGGCCCTGGCCGGTACGGGTCCTAGCCGGACGGCTTGGCGGACAGGGCCGGCAGCACATGGTCCGTCAGTAGCGGGGCGAGGTCGCCGGGCAGCTCGGCGGACAGGTCCAGCCAGCGGATCTCGGCGATTTCCGCCGACGGCCGGGCGCTCCATACCCCGGGCGCCGTGAAGACCGTTGCCTCGATCTGGGTGGCCGCCTCGTTGGCGGCATCCGCCAGCCAGCAACCCAGCAGGTCCAGGCGGTCCGGGGCCAGCACGATCCCCACTTCCTCCTGGAGCTCGCGCGCCGCAGCCTGGGCCGCTGTTTCGCCGGCCTCGGGTTTGCCGCCGGGGTGCATGAACTTGTCCGTGCCGCGTTTGCGGACGGTCAGGAGGCGTCCGGAGCGATCGAAAACGCAGACGGCGGAGACGACGATGCGCGGGTTCACCCGGCGCGCCCTGAATCCGGCGCGGCATCCGGCGTCGCATCGGGGGTCATATCCGGGGTTACTCCCGGCGTCACGCCTGGCCTTGTCTCGGGATCCGGGCCTGGGCCTGCTCCTGGTCTTGCGTCTGGTTTTGCTTTCAGTCGTCGCAGGACGGACTCCAGCAGCTGGTCCTTGGCGGGCCCGGTGACGTCCCAGCGGTATCCGCATTGGTCCGGACCGCGGAAGGTGTACGTCACGCGGTAGGTGTCCGGGTCGCACCAGTGCTCGTCCTGATTGGTTTGCCCGGCGAAGCCCATGCGGTGGAAGGGGCGGCCGTCCGGGAAGTACACGTCCAGGACATCGGGGGTGTCCGCCGGCCGCAGCAGATATTCCCGGCTCGCCGGGCCGGCGAACGGCGCGCCGCCCAGGGCCGCCCAGCGGACGGTGCCTTCTTCACGCCACCACAGTCCGCCGTCGTCGTCGGCAGTGAAGTGTACGACGCCGGTGAAGGTTCCGCTGGTGCCGGTGCTGCGGTCCAGCAGGGTGCGGTCGACGGACCAGGAGCCGCACAGGTAGGCGCGGAGGTCAAAGTCCGGACCCGTGTCCGGGGTTTCGTCCGGGGCAGGAATGTTCAAGTGCCCTCGATTGGAATCGAACCAACGACACCGGCTTTAGGAGAGCCGTGCTCTATCCACTGAGCTACGAGGGCGGATGTCCGCGGGCGGCCGGGGCCGGTCCGGTCGGACACGGATATAAGCATACAAGGTGAGCGCGCGTACTACGCTCTTGGCATGACTGCAGGAACCACCGAGCTTTCCGCCGGAGCCCTCTACTACCCCGATGTGGCCGCGACCAGGTTTTACGTCGGGGCCCTGGCGAAGCTGAGCGTGCTGCAGTATTTCGTGGCCGAGTCGGCTGTGATCGGTGCCTGGGCGGGAGCGGAGCCATACAGCCGCCGCACGGGCTACATCAGCGACCTCGGCGCCGTGGCGTGCGGAGAGTTCTCCGGCCGGGACGTCTGCTCGCCGGCGCACCTGCTGATGAACGCGTCATTTGTGGTCCAAGGCCTTGGCATGGTGGTCGGCGCGCTGCTGCTCGGCTCGGCGCTCCTGTGCTGTGCCGCGCGGACCGGCGTGCCCCTCCGGCGCGGCCGGGTGCCGGGGCGGCCGCACGGCCGCGCGC
>NZ_JBFTZW010000154.1:0-3774 GCF_056406555.1 Arthrobacter sp. P1_B4 | reverse complement strand
AAACCGTCCTGCGTCCTTTCGCCGAACGGAGAGAGGAATTGGCGGATCTGCTCGTGGAGCACGCTGTATGGGGCACAGCGCACGAGTCGTTCATCGCAGCGCTGATGGCACGCGAGGCACAGGGTGAGACCCGCCTTCGTGCGCAGTCCTACTGGAACCTGACCGAGCGCGAACGCGAAGTCCTTTCCTACATGCGCTCCATCATGACCGCTGCTGAAATTGCCGAGGCGTTGTACATTTCCGTGAACACGGTCAAGACCCACGAACGGTCCATTTACCGCAAACTCGGGGCGGTAAGCAGGCGCGACGCGCTCAAGACGGCCGCCAAGCGTGGCATCGTCTGAACCCCGCGGCAGCCTTGATGGCCTTCGCGGTGAGGCACCGGTCCCGGATGGGGTCAGAGGCCCCTAGCCGCCGCAAACCGGCAGTGAAAGTCTGGAACCATGAAAAAAGTTGATCCCTTTGTGATCGTGATCGGATTTGACGGCTCGAAGCAATCACATGAGGCCCTGGCGTGGGGTGTTGAAGAGGCCCGGTACCGCAATGCGGAGCTCCGGGTCCTGACCGTCTGGAACAAGGCGCCAATGGCGTGGTATCCGGCGATGCTGGAAACGGCGGCAGGCGAAATCGTGGCGGAGGACTCACCGGAGCAGCAGGCTGAAGCGCTGGGCGCCGAGGCGGCGAAATCCGCAGTGGGTGTCAATGTCGTGACGCGGTCCATCAAAAACGACTCAGCGGCCTCGGCAATACTTGAGGCCGCACGGGAAGCCGACCTGGTGATCGTCGGCTCCCGCGGCCACGGCGGTTTCGCCGGGCTGCACATCGGATCGGTCTCCGCCCAGGTGGCCAGCCACTCTCCGTGCCCTGTCCTGGTGATCCGGCCGAAGGCTTCCTGAGCGTCCGATGCCAGCGAGCCGGGAGGGCTACCATCGGCGTATGACCGTCCTGGACTGGCTGATGGATTCAGATCCTTCCCTTCGGTGGCAGGTGTTGCAGGATCTCAGCAACGCCGCGCCCGAGGCCGTTACCGCAGAGCGCGCGCGGGTAGCGACCGAAGGCTGGGGTGCCCGCCTGCTGGCATTGCGGGACGAGGACGGCCAATGGGCGCATGGCGCATATTTCCCCGCCCAGGGCGACCGCCCCGACGGCGGYTGTGCCGAGAGCGGCCGTGCCGAGGGCGACGGTCCCGAGGGCGGCGGTGCGGATGATGCCGGCGGTGACACAGGTTGGGACCGCGTCCCCCAGCCGTGGACCGCCACAACGTACAGCTTGCTCCTGCTGCGTGACTTCGGGATCGACCCGCGAAGTGAGCAGATGCGCCAGACCATAGCGCTGGTCAGGGACAACTGCCGCTGGGAGGAGGGCGGCCAGCCGTATTTCCAAGGCGAGGTGGAGCCGTGCATCAACGGAATGACAGTGGCGCTCGGCGCGTACTTTGATCAGGACGTCGACGGCGTCGTCTCCCGGCTCGTCAGCGGGCAACTGGGCGACGGCGGGTGGAACTGTTGGGCGGAGTCCGGCGCCGTGGTGTCCTCGGCCGCCACGACGATCAACGTCCTCGAGGGCCTCCTGGCCCACGAACGGGTCACGGGCGGCTCGGCGCAGTCCGTGGACGCGCGGCGCCGGGGCGAGGAGTATCTGCTGGAGCGGGGCCTGTTCCGACGCAAGAGCACCGGCGCGGTCATAGACCCGGCTTGGCTGACGTTCTCCTTTCCGACCCGCTGGCACTACGACGTGCTCCGTGCCCTGGAGTACTTCCGTTCGACGGGAGAGCCTCCGGACCCGCGCGTGGCCGAAGCCGTGGAGGTGCTCCGGTCAAAGGAGCAGCCCGACGGGACCTGGTTGCTCGAAAACACGCATCCCGGGATCGTCCATTTCCCGGTTGATGACGGTGACGGCCGGTCCAGCCGGTGGAACACCCTCCGCGCGTTGCGTGTACTCGACTGGTACGGGCGCGCCGTTTGAAGTGGCGTGCGGTTTACCTGCTGCTAGGGCAGAACCTTGTAGAGGTCGATCACCGTCTCTTCGGGCGGAGCGGCGAAGCCGCCCTCAATACCCGCCTGCATCCGGGGCAGGAGGATCGTGTCCCGGAATTTTTCCCAGCTTTCTTTCGATTCGTGGACTGCCATGACCGTCCAGCCACCCTCGGATGCCCCGCCGGCGTGGAAGATCTGACCCTCGGGCAGGAGCCCCGCGCCCGGATGGACGGCTGCAAGCGACGCCTCGTATTGTTCCTTGGTGCCTCCCGGGAAGAAGTGCACGATTCCGTAGGGCGTGGTGGCCATAACAACTCCTAGGCTGGTTTGGACGGGACAAGGCCAGTCCTAGACGCCGCCACCGGGCGTGTCAAGGGCTCGCGGAAGCAGGCGGGGGGCCGGGGAGCCCCATGCCCCGCAGGTTCAACATGATGAGCCTTGATCCCAACGCCGCGGCGGCCTTTCCACTGGTTGGCAGGGCCGGTGGTTGGCAGGTCCGCGGTCAGCCGTCCGACAGGGTCCGGACGTCCTCGGCCAGGGCAGCCCGGTAGCCAAGGTTTCGTGAGACTGCCCTCGCGGTGGCCATCACCGCCGGAGCCAGGACGTTGGGCGGGGTGGTCCCGTCCGGTACCACGATCGACAGTGCGGCCACCACCGTGCCCTGGGCATCAAAGACGGGCGCCGCCACGGAAACAGTCAGCGACGGCGCGGACCGGCGGATCATGGCAATCCCCGTCCGGTGGACGTCGGACAGGGTGCGCCGCAGCTGGCCCTCCGGCATGGGAGCCACGCCCGGTTCAGTTTCCGCGGGTTCCCTGAGGATCTTTTCCTGGAATGCCGCGTCCGAGCCGGCCATCAGGACCAGGCCGACGGCCGTGGAGCGCAGGGGGAGCCGGCCGCCCACCCGGTAGGCGACTTCCGTGGCCTGCTTGGAGGAAAGCCGTTCGATCAGGACGGCCTGGTCTTTATCCCGCACGGCCAACAACACGTGATGGCGCGTCACCTCGAAGAGATCCTCAAGGTAGGGCAACGCGATTTCGCGGATCCCGTGGCCCCTCGGGGAGAGGGACGCTATTTCCCACAGCCGGACGCCCACAACGTAGCGTCCGTCGTCGAGCCGTTCCAGAGCGCCCCAGGCGACCAGCCGGGCAATGAGGCGCAACGCCGTCGGGGCGGGCATTTGCGCAAAACGGGCCATCTCTGACAGGGTCAGCGCCCGGCGGCGGTCCGTGAAGACGGCGAGCAGGCTCAGGGCCCGGTCTATCACCGGTTCGCCCTGTTTGGGCCGCTTGCCGCGCGCGGGAGCGGGGGTTCCGGGCCCGGCGCTGTCCGGATCCCTTTCCTGGGCTGCTGTCATTTCAAACCGTTCCTAGTTCGTCGCCAGTGACCCCCACCACAATAGTGTTTCGCCCAATGAAACTCCTAGCCGGTACTCCATGGCTGYGGCACTGTTGGGGTGGGGCGTCGACTGCGCCGGCGCTGGTTCAAACGGACGCAGTCACCCGCGTCCCGGCAAGGCTGCCGAGGAACTTGGCACTCTCCTTCGGGGTCCGTTCCTGCGTGGCCCGGTCCACCGCGATGAGTCCAAACTTCGGACCGTAGCCAAAGATCCACTCGAAGTTGTCGAAGGCTGTCCAGGCGATGTAGCCGCGGACATCGATGCCGTCGGCCAGGCAGGACGCCACGCCGGCGACCGCCGTGCGGAGGTAGGCCAGTCGCTGAGAGTCGTCGTCGGTCGCCAGGCCGTTCTCCGTGACGATGACAGGGATGCCGGCGACGCTGGCTGCCTCCCGAATGG
>NZ_JBFTZW010000153.1:0-3846 GCF_056406555.1 Arthrobacter sp. P1_B4 | reverse complement strand
CTGCGTGGGCCTCGGCGTGGACGTCACGATGGGCAACCAGATCGACACCCAGATCGGCAGCCTCGCCACGGTCACCTTTGGTGCGGCGTTCGAGGCCAGCTCCCGGCGGGCCGGGGAGCTCTCCAACTACCTGGACATGACGGACGACCTGCTCGGCGCCGTCCATGATTTTTAGCGGCTCCGCGAGCAGGTCGTCCGTCATGTCCAGGTAGTTGGAGAGCTCCCCGGCCCGCCGGGAGCTGGCCTCGAACGCCGCACCAAAGGTGACCGTGGCGAGGCTGCCGATCTGGGTGTCGATCTGGTTGCCCATCGTGACGTCCACGCCGAGGCCCACGCAGAGGCCGAGGATCTGCTGGGCTTCGGTGAAACCGCTGCGCGCAGTCTTAATGCAGATCGCGGTGCTGCCGCCGGAAAGCAATTCGCGGGAGACATCGCCCAGGGTGGGGACACTTTCGTCGCCCACGATCGGGATGCTCGAGCTCTGCACCAGCCGGCGCCGGCCCATCGCCTCGCCGGCATCGCACGGCTCCTCCAGCATGGACAGGCCCAGGCCTTCGGTCCTGCGCAGGACCTCCATGGCCTCGTTCGCCGTCCAGCCACGGTTGGCGTCGAGGTAGATCTCGGCGTCCTCGCCAAGGCCCTCCCGCAAAACATGGCAGGCCTCGACGTCGAGGGAGAGGGGCCGCCGCCCGGTCTTGAGCTTGAAGGTGTTGATGCCGTACTTTTCACGGAACCGCAGCGCTTCTTCCAGAAGCTCGGCGGCGGGCTTGAAGCCCAACATGTGCGAGACCCGCATGCTGTCGGTGAAGCCGCCCAGCAGTTTGTGCACCGGGGTGCCCAGCGAGATCCCGATGACATCCCAGAGCGCGATGTCCAGGGCCCCCTTGGCCGTGGGGTTGTTGACCGTGCGCCGGAGCAGCTGCTGGACCTTGGAGCGGTCCAGCGGGTCCAGCCCGATGAGTTGCGGGGCAAAGACCTTGGTCACCACCGAGACGATCGAATCCTGGGTTTCGCCGTAGGTGTAGGGCCGCGGCGGGGTGTCCGCGATACCGCAGATGCCGGTGTCCGTGTAGATCCGGACCAGCACGTGTTCCGCGGAAGTCACCTCGCCGCTGGCGAACTTCAGCGGCCGCGCGTAAGGAATGGCGTAGGGAATGGCCTCAATGCGGTCAATTTTCACGGGGTGGTTCCTTTGTTGCGGATGCGGGTTGTGACTGTGGCAGGGACTGGGCCGGCGACTCCGCGGGGCGAAGCGGGGGCTGTTGCTGGCCAGGACCCGATGTGGGAGGTAAATCGAAGAGCTGCAGGAAGCTGCGCAGCAGGGGTGTCTCAGCGTCGCGGATCCAGGCAACGGCGAGGTCGACCGGCGGCGGGTTATGCAACGGACGGAAGACGACACCCTGAAAGGAAAACATCCGGGAAGTCATCGGCACTAGGGCGATCCCCATCCCCGCCGCGACGAGCGAGAGCAGGGTGGAGGTTTCCCTGGCCTCCTGGACGAGCCGCGGCTGGAACCCGGCTTTGCGGCAGGCATCCACGACGATGCTGCTGACCGCGGAGTAGCTCGGATAACCGACGAAGTCCTGGCCGGCGAGCTCCGCCAGTTCCAGGGTGCCCTTTTCCGCCAGCGGCGAATCCGCCGGGAGTGCCGCGACCAGCTGATCCTGTTCGAGCAGTTTGAGGGCCACAGTTCCGGAACGGACTGGGGGTCGGAGGACGGCGACGTCGAGCCTTCCGTCCTCGAGTGCGGACTCCATCTGCGGCGTCAGCATTTCGCCCTGAACGGTGATGCGGAGCCCGGGAAAAGTGCGTCGGGCGGCCTGGACGATGCTGGGCATCAGCCGGTAGGTGGCTGTTCCGGTGAAGCCGACGCGGAGGACGCCAGTGGCACCTGCGCCGACCTGCCGGACGTCCTCCTCCAGAGCTTCCAGTTCCTGCATTAGCAGCCGTCCTCGATCCAACAGGACCTGTCCGGCTGGGGTGAGATCCACCTTGCGCGTAGTGCGCAGCAGCAAGGGTGTGCCGAGCTGTTCCTCCAGCTGCCGGATCTGTTGGGACAACGGCGGCTGGGCCATGTGCAGCCGCTGGGCTGCGCGGCCGAAGTGACGTTCCTCGGCCACTGCAATGAAGTACTTGAGGTGGCGCGTCTCCATAAGAAGCTCCCGGGCAGCTCGAAGCAGGCGATATGCCGTACTCCGACCAGCTTAGGAGGACGGATTAGTTAGGGGAAATACCTATTTCGGAGCTATTGGGACGTTTCGCATACCAATCTCCGCCTGTGGGCGGCCGGGCGCGGACAGGCAGGCCAGCGGCAAGGAGGGTTACATTCGCGATATGAGTGGAGGCTCTAAAGGATGAGAGTCTACGACGCGGCATAGAACGAGACGGAGCGGGTACTTTGGCATCGCTGGATGGACGAGGAGGACAAGTTCTTCGCCGCGGACAAAACGGGCCTCCGGGCTGACCTCACAATTCCTGGAAGCTGGGCCAGATGACACTAGCCCCTTCGGCCTGCGCGGCACTGAAACCGCCATTCCCAACTGTGAATTAACAGCCATTCTCAACGAACAGTCACAGCCTCCGCAGTGTCAGGCACTGTCCCACATCCTTGACACACCTCAGTCTCGCAAACGATCAATTACTGAGACAGCTTGGTCGTTCAGCCATGGGTTTCGAAAATCCCCGCCGCGAGACGGACGCTGCCCGTCTCGAAATGCCGTCCAAGAACAGGTAGTTCATAACTGAGAATTGGTCGGGATAAAGAGAATCTGGAGGCGGCGATGGCCGTGATCGGCTACGCGAGGGTTTCCACCACGGAACAGAACCTCGATCTGCAGCTCACAGCACTCAAGGCCGCCGGCGCAGCCAGGATATTTGCCGACGATGGAGTCAGCGGGTCCACGACGGAACGCCCTCAGCTGTCCAGGGCCTTGGACCGGCTGGAGGCCGGCGACGTACTCACCGTGTGGAAGCTTGACTGCTTGGGCCGCAACACCCGGCACGTTCTTGATCTTGTTGAGGACATCAGGGAGCGGGGAGCAGGTTTCCGGTCCCTGACCGAAGGGCTGGACACAACCGGACCCATGGGCACCGCCATGCTGACGATCATGGCCGCGTTTGCTCAGCTGGAGCGCGACACTATGATCGAACGCACCAGGGCTGGCCTCGCTGCGGCCGCGTCCAACAACCGCCACGGCGGAAGGCCCCGCAAGGTGGACGATGCTGCTGCTGCCCGAGCTAAAGAACTCAAAGGCAAAGGAATCAGTGCCTCCGACATCGGCAGGATGCTCGGAGTCTCCCGCGCCACGGTGTACCGATACCTTATATAGGCAACACGGAGAGCGGTCCCGACAACCCGGGGGTGACATCCACGCGGTCCGCCGCCGTACCGGAACTTGCACGTGTGACGGATCATTATGGCGGTACTTTTGGGCTAACTTAACGGACGATCAGATTACGCGGCATTCTGTGGATTCGGGTTGCGGGGTCAAGGATGCCCGCACTTTTGACGGCGACGGCGTTGATAAGACTGGCTGTGGCCTCGGTCAGTCTTTCGTCGAGTCGCGCAGCTTCATTCAATCTTTTGTGTACCGAACCCGGGGTAGATTTTGCTGCCTGGGTTCCTTCCGGGGGCCTCGCTCGTCTGGTCTGCCAGATCGGCAGCTTGTTCGATCGGCACTACGTGGATGCCCTCGGTATGCCCGAAAACCTGCCGGGTCTGCAAGCTGTCATCACGTAGAATCCACACTGCGCTGGAATTATTGGTCTTCGTTTCGATGACGGCTGCGAAGGTCGCACCGTCGTTGGGCCGGACCCACACGTGTTGTCCTGGCAGGAGGCCCGTCC
>NZ_JBFTZW010000152.1:0-3997 GCF_056406555.1 Arthrobacter sp. P1_B4 | reverse complement strand
ACCCGGAAGCTAAGACCCACAGCGCCGATGGTACTGCACCCGGGAGGGTGTGGGAGAGTAGGTCACCGCCGGAACACCATTAACGGTCGAGGACCCCCACCACCAGGTGGGGGTCCTCCCGCATTTAAACCCCCTCCACAAAATCCGGCCCGGCGCCGGACCCCGCAACACCTGCGGGAGCATCCCGCCACACCCCGCCAAACATGAGAGAGCGCCACAGCCGCCGTCGACCACCCATGGATGAGGGAGCTGCCCGCCAGCCGGCGGGCGCTGACAGAAGCGCCCCGGCAGGTTGTGAGACTTCCCACCGCGGGCCCCCGTTGACCTGGTGCCGTTAGCCGGTGGCGGGTTGCTCGCCTAGAATTGGGGGAGATGTACGGACTTCGAAGCGCTTGATTTCGGGTTGCGTAGGAAACGAAACACGGAACAGAGCGGCTGCGATTGCGCCAGTGGTCAGCTCACAACAGGAGGATTCCAGCATGGCTGAGCACAATGATGGCAACCGCGGTGGCAAGGCCCACGGCAACTCTGGCGGACGCAGTTCCGATGGAGCCCCTTTCCGCGGCACCAGCAACTCTGGCGGCGATCCCCGCGGATTCCGTTCCAGGGAAGACCGTGACCGTAAGCCGTATGGCGATCGTGCTCCGCGTGAGGGCGGGGATCAGCGCGGCTTCGGAAACAGCGAGCGTAGGCCGTACAGTGGCGGCGGTGAGCGTAAGCCGTATGGTGATCGTGCCCCGCGTGAAGGCGGGGGACAGCGCAGCTTTGGTGGCGACAGCCGCCCGTCCTATGGTGACCGTAAACCGTACAGCGGCGGTGGCGACCGTAAGCCTTATGGTGATCGTGCCCCGCGTGAGGGCGGGGATCAGCGCGGCTTCGGCGGTGGCGACCGTAAGCCTTATGGTGATCGTGCCCCGCGTGAGGGCGGGGGTCAGCGCAGCTTTGGTGGCGACAGCCGTCCGTCCTATGGTGACCGTAAGCCGTACAGCGGCGGCGGCGGCGACCGTGACCGTAAGCCTTATGGCGATCGTGCTCCGCGTGAAGGTGGGGGTCAGCGCAGCTTTGGTGGCGACAGCCGTCCGTCCTATGGTGACCGCAAGCCGTACAGCGGCGGCGACCGTGACCGTAAGCCCTATGGTGACCGTGCTCCGCGTGAAGGTGGGGGTCAGCGCAGCTTTGGTGGCGACAGCCGTCCGTCCTATGGTGACCGCAAGCCGTACAGCGGCGGCGACCGTGACCGTAAGCCCTATGGCGATCGTGCCCCGCGTGAAGGTGGGGGTCAACGCAGCTTCGGCGGCGGTGGCGACCGTGACCGCAAGCCGTACAGCGGCGGCGGCGAGAACCGCAAGCCCTTTGGCACCCGCGAGGATCGTCCCGCACGGGGCTTCGACCGTGGCGACTCAGGCCCGCGCCAGTACGGACGCGACCGCCCCGAGGACCGTCCGGTTCGCGTGCCCAATGCCCGCGACCTCCGCAGCGCCAACCGCCCCGACCGGGAGCGTTCACCCCAGATCGACGAGGACGTCACGGGCAAGGAGCTTGACCGTGCCACGCAGCACCAGATCAAGACCCTCGAAGGCACCAGCGCCGAATGGGTGGCCCGCCACCTCGTCATGGCCGGGCGGCTCCTGGACGAGGAACCTGAGCTTGCCTTCCAGCATGCCCTGGCAGCCAGCCGCCGTGGCGGACGCCTCGCGTCCGTCCGCGAAGCTGTCGGCCTGACCGCCTACGCAGCCGGCCACTATGGTGAAGCCCTTCGGGAATTCCGGACCTACCGCCGGATCAGTGGCTCCAACATGCACCTGCCGGTCATGGCCGACTGCGAACGCGGCCTTGGCCGCCCGGACCGTGCACTGGACATGGCCCGGTCCGACGAAGCCAAGGATCTCGACGCCCCCGGCAAGGTGGAACTGGCCATCGTTGCAGCCGGTGCCCGCACCGACCTCGGGCAGCTCGACGCCGCGGTTTCCGAACTGGAAATCCCGCAGCTGGACATCAACCGCGCCTTTTCCTACAGCCCCCGGCTGTTCCGTGCCTATGCTGACGCGCTGACGGCAGCTGGCCGCGCTGCCGAAGCCACCAAATGGCAACGCCAGGCCACTGTGGCAGAAAACGCGCTGGGCCTCGGGGCTGACGAGGAACCCGACATCATCGATCTCGGCTGGGACGAGGAAGAAGAAGCCCGCGAGGAGGAACGGCAGCGCCGCCTCCGGGCGCAGGAGCATGCCGACACGCACGCCGGAACCGAAGAGCGCGCACCGCGTGCCGCAGGTGCCGCTGCCGCGGCAGAGGCCACCGGCGCCGCAGCCGGTGTGGCCGGCTTGGACGCGGGCGATGAGCTCGCCAGCGACGACGGAGCCGACGACGCCGAAGCCGACTACTTCGAGTCTGACGACCCCGAGTCCGACCTGGATTCAGTGGAATCCGACGTGCTCGACGAAGCTGATGACGAAGCTGATCACGAAGCCGAGGACGAAGCTGATGACGAAGCGATCGCCGAGTCCGACCTGGAACTGAACGATGACGCGGACCAGGAACTCTCCGCTGACTCAGAGCGGGCCCAGCACGAAAGTGTGGAGGACTAATCGCATGACGGGTACCGCCCTGATCTCCACCTTTGATGCCCTGCTCTCCGATCTTGACGGCGTTGTCTATGCAGGGCCCAACGCCATTCCCGGGGCCGTCGAGTCGCTGCGCCGGCTGGCCGGGGTGGGCGTCGGGCTGGGCTACGTCACCAACAACGCATCCCGTTCCCCGGCACAGGTGGCCCAACACCTGCGCGATCTCGGCGCCCCCGCCGAGGACCACCAGGTGGTGAGTTCCTCGCAGGCGGCGGCAGCGCTGCTGGCGTCGATGCTGCCGGCCGGGGCGCACGTGCTCATCACGGGCAGCGCCGCCCTTGCCCAGGAAATTGAACTGGTTGGCCTGGTTCCCGTCCGCGGCGCGGAGGGAGACCCCGTCGCCGTCGTGCAGGGCTTTAGTCCGGAACTTGGCTGGAAGGACCTCGCCGAGGCGTCGTACGTCGTCGCCGGCGGCGCCCTGTGGGTGGCCACCAACACGGACTGGTCTATTCCCCAGGCCCGTGGAATCGCCCCCGGTAACGGGACGCTCGTGGCCGCCGTGGCAGCCGCGACCGGCAAGAGCCCGATCGTGGCCGGCAAACCCGAAGCCCCCCTGTTCCACACGGCCGCCAAGCGGCTGGCGGCGGACCGTCCGCTGGTCGTCGGTGACCGCCTGGACACCGACATCCTGGGCGGCAACAACGCCGGTTTCGCCACCGTCGCCGTGCTGACCGGAGTGGACACAAGGGAATCGATCCTCGCGGCACGGTCTGTGGAACGCCCCGATTTCCTCATCAATGACCTGACCGGCCTGTACGCGCCATACCCTGCCGTAGAGCACGACGCCGGGCGGTTCCGCAGCGGCACGGCCTCGGCGATCGTGCGGGGGCAGTCGGTCCACATCAGCGGCGACCCCGCCGACCTCGATTCGTGGCGTGCCGCCTGTTCGGCCTGGTGGGCCGCAAACCCCGAGACGACCAGCGCACTGCCTCCGGTCCTCGAGTGGTCCGATCACTAGGCTGGACACATGAGCGAGCTACACCAGGGACTGGACCAGGCCCCAGACGAACAGCCGGCTGAGGCGCCGACCCCTGCGGCCGACGTCGCCTGGCCCGAGCTGCCGTCGCAGCAGCTCCCGGCTGAGCTGTCCGGGCACGCCGCACCAGAACACGCGGCACCAGAACATACGGCAGCAGTCCTGGATCCTGCCGTCAATGCTGTCCTGGACCGCCTCGGGGCCGTGCAGCAAATGCCTGTGTCCGGGCACGGCGAAGTCTATGCGGGCATGCATGATGCCCTGCTGGAGGCCCTGAACGAAGACGTGGCCGGACACGCCGTCGTGGCGCGCCGCATCCATGCCGCGGGGAACGGGGGATCGTGAGCCGGCTTGACCAGGCACTCGTCAGCCGGGGGCTCGCCAGGTCCCGGACCCATGC
>NZ_JBFTZW010000151.1:0-4006 GCF_056406555.1 Arthrobacter sp. P1_B4 | reverse complement strand
GAATATCCCCGTGCCGCCGTGGGGGCTGGCCGTTGCCGCCATGCTCTCAGTCCAGCTCAGCTCGGCACTGTCAGTGGATCTGATCGCGGAGGTGGGGCCGGCCGGAACAGCCTGGCTCAGACTCAGTGTGGGGGCGTTCGTCTTTCTGGCCGTTGCCCGCCCCCCATTGCGCGCGCTACGCCGCCCCGACGTCCCCGTGCTTCTGGGGCTGGGCGTCGCCACCGGACTGATGACCATCGCATTCCTCGCCTCCATCGAACGCATCCCGCTCGGCACCGCCGTCGCGATCGAGTTCCTCGGTCCGCTGACTGTCGCCGCGGTCCGCAGCCACAGCGCACGGGCGCTTATCTGGCCAGCCCTGGCGCTGCTCGGCGTCGTCCTTCTGACCGAACCCTGGGCTGGCGACATCAACCTCGCCGGTATCGGGTTGGCAGGGCTCGCGGCCGTCGGGTGGGCCGTCTACATCGTGCTTACACAACGGATCGGCGACCGCTTCACGGGCATCGGCGCACTTTCACTCACCGTTCCCGTCGCAGCTGCCACGGCGGCGGTCGTGGGCATCCCCCAGTCCGCCGGACATCTCAACCTCGGTGTCCTCTCTGTCGCTTTCGGACTGGCCGTCCTGATGCCGGTGCTGCCAATGGCGCTTGAGATGCTCGCCCTGCGCCGGATGACGCCCACCGCGTTCGGTACCCTGATGGCCCTCGAACCGGCAATCGGGGTGCTCCTCGGGCTGCTCGTGCTGCACCAGCAGCCCTCGCTCACCCAATTCGGGGGCATCACGCTCGTCGTCCTCGCCGGGGCCGCCGCGCAACGCGGCGGCCGACGGCAACCGCACACCCGCGAACCCGCCGCCGCCCGCACCGACCCTGACCTCATCGGCCAAGGACCGAAGTAGGCCGCAGTCCTCCCAATAGGCGCGTCCGCCAGAACTGTCGCTGCGCGGGAAGTACCTGCTGACAGGGGCCCCGCAGCTCAGCCCACCCATGCTCAGCCCGCCCAGCCGCGGCAGGTGGCTCAGACTTTGCTTCCCCGTTATTCAAACTAAGGAGTTATACCCATGTTCACCGGCTTGAGCGCCTTCCCCCTGACCCCTCTGGCAGATGATGCTGTTGACGAGCATGCCTTCGTTCGTCTGATCGAACGGCTCTCGGAGGCGACGGTTGACTCCATCACGGCGCTCGGATCCACGGGCTGCTACGCGTACCTGAGCGGCGAGGAACGGAGCCGTGTCGCCCGCCTTGCCGTCGAGCACGCCGGCGATACACCCGTGTTCATTGGTATCGGGGCCTTGCGGACCTCACACGTCCTGGCCAACGCTGAGAATGCGGAGCGGGCCGGAGCTTCCGGGCTCCTGCTGGCTCCGATGACCTATCAGCCCCTCACCGACGATGACGCGTTCGAACTCTTCCGGACCGTCACCGCGAACTCGTCGCTGCCCGTGATCGTCTATGACAATCCGGGCACCACCCACTTCGCGTTCACGACCGAACTGTACGGACGCATCGCGGAACTGCCCGGAATCGCCTCCATCAAAATCCCCGGCATGCCGGCCGATCCGGAGCAGGCGCAGGCGCGGGTGCAGGAAATCCGGGCGGCCGTCCCTGCGCACGTGACCATCGGAGTTTCCGGTGACGCCAAGGCCGCCGCCGGACTGGCTGCCGGGTGCGATGCCTGGTACTCCGTCATTGGCGGCACTTTGCCCGCCCTGGCGATGCGGATCACCCAGGCCGCCCTGGAAGGGCGGGTCTCCGAAGCGTCCGCCGAGTCCGAACGGCTGGCACCGTTGTGGCAGCTATTTGCCGAGTTTGGTGGGAGTATCCGGGTTGTTGCGGCAATAGCGGAACAGCTGGGACTGGCATCACAATCGTGCCTGCCGCTTCCCCTCCAAGGATTGACCGAGAAGCAGCGTGCCCGTGTTGGCAGGATTGTCGATGATCTCGGGCTCAACCCGTAGCGCCGGCCTCGGAGTTCCCTGCAGGGAGGACCGCCGGATCGGTGCGCTGGCCCGCTACGTCTTCGCCGCAACCCTGGTTCGCAGTGCAGACGGGGGCGCAGTGGTCGCCATTGTGCTGCTCGCCCACGCCTGGGGGATGCCTGGCTGGCTGGCCGGGCTCCTGGGAGCATCAATCACCGCACCCCACCTGCTCGGCCCGTTCATCGCACGACGCCTCGATACAGCCCGTGACGGACGCAAGGTAATCGCGTGCTCCGCAGTCCTCCACGGGGTGGTGCTCGGTGCTGCTGCACTGCTCCTGCCCGTCGCCTGGCCGATCTGGCCAGCCATGCTGCTCTTTGCCTCGGGCATCTTCGGGCCGATGCTCACCGGCGGGATCAGCAGCCGCCTGCCCTCTATCGCCGGCCCCGGGCAGCGCAGCCAACGCAGAGCACAAAGCTGGGACGTCGCAAGCTACGGGATCAGCGGCACCCTCGGCCCGGCAGCAGTGGCATGGATCGCGGCCGCATCCGACGCACTCACCGCGACACTGGTCCTGGCCGGAGCCGCCGTCGTTGGTGCTGGAGCCGTCCTCGCACTCCCCAAGCAAGAGCCGCCCRACAAGGCCGTTGAGGTGCCRTCMCCCGGWCGAACACTGCGCCTCATCTGGGCACGTGGTCCGCTGCGCCGCACACTCGGACTCACCGTGACCGTCGCATTCTCTGTCGCCGCGCTACCGATCTACGCCGTTGCMACWGCTCCCGCGTTCGGCGGGGCCTCAGCCGCCGGAACACTGGTCGCRGCMTAYGGGATAGGGAATCTCCTCGGATCAGCAGCKCTCATGCTCCGRCCSCTTCGCCGCGACGCAGACCCTCTCATGAGCTCCCTCGCCGCACTCGTCGCGGCAACGCTGATACTSGTGATGCTCACTCCGACGCTTCCCACATCCCTCATTGCCTTCGGCCTGGCAGGGATCGCCAACGCGATGTTCTTCGCGGCAACACTCGCCGCGCGAAGCGAATACGCACCCATCGAGGCCCGCGGCCAAGTCTTCATCTGGGTAGGCGCACTCAAGATCGCTGCAGGATCAGCCGGGACAGCCGTCGCGGGTGCAACCATCGCACAAACGGTCTGGGCACCGCTTCTGCTGGCGACAGCCCTCACAGCAATTGCCGCGACCACCAGCATCATCGAGCGCTCCCGTCCACGCTTGTCCAARCACTAGCCCGCCTGAMTTCAACAACACCCTCGCGCGGACCGGCAGCACGCCGCGGCGAGTGCACCAGAGGCACGCCAAAAACGCCGCCAAAACMACGCCAAATAGCTCCGCGATTCACACGGTTATTTTGTGGATCGCAGCGCTATTTGGCAGTAAATTCGCAGGCCTTAGTTGCCGATGAGYAGGGCTTCTCTGGCTGTGTCGATGAWCTCGGGAGTKAGCGAATCGASGTGGTCGTGCGTTTGGATCACCCCACGCGGCGCATCGCCTGCAGTTCGATCTCGACGCGCGCCCTGAGCGGGAGCCCGGCGACGGCGACCGTCGTGCGCGCGGGGTAMTGGCCGTCGAAGTACCTCGCGTACACGTCATCGCTGCGAAGTCGTCCATGTCGACGAGGAAGACGTTGACTTTGACGACATMGCGCMAGCTGCTGCCGGCYGCCTCGAGGACGARGCCAAGGTTSTCGAAGACGCGTGCGGTCTGCTCCTCGATGCCACCGCCGACCARCTGCCCGGTCGCCGGRTCGATGGGCGTCTGCCCCGAAAGGAACAGCAGACCATTCGGTATACCGCACGCTTGGGAGTAGGGGCCCACGGGCGCCGGGGCGCTCTCGGCCATCACATAGGTCGGTTCCATCGCTGAGGCCCTCTCCGTCGGACGACGCGCACTGCCGGAGCGTACCGGCCGGCGACCGGGTACAACGGCAGTCCGCTCGCTGATTTTCAGTCTACTGCCGGCACGGCTGCGGTGAGCTCTCAGCCGTCCGGCACCTGCTCGGGACTTTTTGCGGCAGGTCCCGTTCCGCAGTTACTCCGTAGGGAACATCAGCGCTGAGGTTCACTGTGTAATTG
>NZ_JBFTZW010000150.1:0-4070 GCF_056406555.1 Arthrobacter sp. P1_B4 | reverse complement strand
AAGGGAGGACCAGCCGATCTGCGCCGCTGTGACCCCCGTGAAAGGCAGGACGACCAGGAATCCGAGGATCATGGCCTCTCCAACGCTGCGATTGAGAAGGGTCGTCCACAGCAGGATGACGGCCAGATAGGCTGCCAGGGCCCAGATGCCGATCATGCTGCTGCTCCTGACGGGGTAGTGCTGGTTTGCGGATGGTTCATCATTGATTCCTGTAAACGATTCTGCCTGAGGTCGGGGTCAGCGCAAGGCCGGCGCCGGCTGTGCTGATTTCTCGGCGATGCGCGTAAGTGCCGCAGCGGAGGCTGTGGTCATTTCGGCGGGGACTCCGAGGTCGGTGAGGTAGCCGGCAGTGTCCTGCATCTCCTTGGAGCGGCGCAGGGCGTGCTTGGCGGTGCCGGTGAGGAACCTGTCGATGACTGCCTGGCCGTCCCCCGCCAGCTGCCTGGCGATCTGACTCCGGATCCAATCTTCCAGTCCCGCGGCCCGTCCCGCGGTGACGGCTTCGACCACCACGGAGGCCAGGCCTTTCATCAAGACGCTGCGGAGCAGTTTGTGGGCCATCGCGGCCCCGGGCTCGCCGTCGGCGATTTCGACCTCGGCACCGAGCGGCGCCAGGAGATCGGCAACGGCCCGGGACCCCGGGCCACTGACCATCAGCGGGGTCTTCTCGCCCAGCGCGGCTACGGGCCCGAGGATGGCGACGTCAACGAAGAGTGCCGGACTGGGCAACTGCCCAAGTTCCCGCATGACGTGCGGTGAGGACGAGGTGAAGTCGGCGTAGCAGCTGCCCTCCGGCAGGACGGGCAGGCATTCCTGGGCCACACTGCGGGCTGCGGCTGCTCCGGTGAGGACCAGGACAACGTCTGCGCCAAGGCACGCCTCGGCCGCGGTTGCTGCCCTGGTGACGCCGGCCGGGGTGGATGGTGCGACGGGATCAAATCCTGTGACGCTGTGGCCTGCCGCAATGAGTGCAGTCGCGTAGGTGGCTCCGGCTTCGCCGAGGCCGATGATGGTGCACGCGGTCATAGTTTTCTGTCTTTCTTGCTTTAGTGTCGGTCGGCGATGATGGCGGCCCGGCGAGTGGTTTCGTCGGCGAAGACAGCTTCGGCGGCTTCGGCTACAGCRATTGCCTGTTCCCTGGGGATGACGACGACGCCGTCGGCGTCGCCGATGATGATGTCCCCGGGCAGGACGGGGATCCCGCCGAAGGAGATGGGCGTGCCGAGACGGGAGGGCCCGTTCTTGTACGGTCCGGCCGGGGTGATGGCGCGGGCAAAGACGGGCAGGCCGATCTCGCGGAGGGCTTCGGCGTCGCGGGCTGCCCCGTCCAGGGCGAAGCCGGCGAGGCCAAGATTGATGGCCCGTTCGCCGATGAGCTCGCCCAACAGTGCCCTGGATTCGTCTCCGCCGCCGGAGACGACGATTACGTCCCCGGCGCGGGCGAGCTGCAGTGCGCGGTGGATGCCCTGGTTGTCCCCGGGGCGTGTCCAGACGGTGAAGGCTGGTCCGGCGAGGCGGGCGCCGGGCCAGATTGCCTGAATGGCTGAGTCCGCGATTCCGAGGCGGTCCATGGCGTCGCCGATGTTGGCGGCGGGAAGTTTGGCAAGGCGGCGTATCAGTTCCGGGTCGGGGCGGACGAAGTTTGCGTCGATGTCCTCAAGGACTGGAGTTGTCATGGTGGATTCTTCCGTGGGTGGCGGCTGGTGGTTGGACTAGTTCTTTTTCTGGACCAGCGGGAGGACCTTCTTGAAGTCCTCTTCCTGTCCGACCCAGAACTTCTCGTAGTCGGTGCCGGAGAGGTAGCTGGTCTGCAGGCCCAGGGCGCTCATCTTTTCCTTGACGGCAGGATCCTCGATGGCCTTTTGGAGGGCGGCTTCGAGCTTCTTGGCGACGGCGTCCGGCAGCCCGGCCGGTGCGGAGTAACCGCGGACGGTGCCGGCTTCCACCTCGTAGCCGGATTCCTGGAAGGTGGGCACGTCCGGCAGCGAGGGTGAGCGTTCGGCGGTCATGATGCCCAGGACCCGGGCCTTGCCCTGCTTGGTCAGGTCGGTCACGTCACTGACGTTGGCAACGAGGACGTCCACGTGCCGGCCGAGGAACGCGGTGGTGGCCTGGGAGGCGCCTTCGGAGAAGTGCACGGGGGCGAATTCGGAGCCGGTGGTTTCCTGGATCTGGGCCAGTGCGAAGTGTTCGCCGGTCTGCAGTCCGGTGGTGCTGGCGGTCATGGATTTCGGGTTTGCCTTGGCGGCGTCGAGGAGTTCCTTCAGCGTCTTGTACGGGCTGTCCGGCTGGACGGCAATGACGGCGGGGTCGATGACCTGCCGGCCGAGGGGCTGGAAGCTGGCGCGGGTGTATTTGGCGCCGCGGGCCGGGTCCAACGGTGAAACGACCACTGACGGCGAGCCGGTCGCGCCGATGGTGTACCCGTCGGGCTTGGCGCTGGTCAGTGCCGTGTAGCCGATCTGTCCGCCGGCGCCGGGCTTGTTGATGACCTCGACGTTGGTGCCGAGTTCCTTCTCCAGGATCGGCTGAACGAGGCGGGCGGCGGTGTCCACGGCTCCGCCGGAGGAGAAGGCGACAATCAGGTCGATGGACTTGCCCTTCTTGGGGAAGTCCTCCCCTGAGGTGTTGGAGGCGCTGGCGTTGGCGCCGCAGCCGGTGAGGGCGATGAGTGCTGCTGCTGCGAAGGCTGCGGTGATTTTATTGCGTGACAAGGGTCTTCTCCTTTGAAGAAATGCGTTGGTGGCTGGTGGGTGTTTGGACGGTGGATTAGGAGGGTCAGGCTTCGGGGTCCTCGGTGAGGGCCTTGGGTTTGCGGAATTTGAGCAGCGGGCTGCAGATGATCAGCACGCCAAGGCCGATCAGCACCGCGGAGATGGGGYGGTTGACGAACACGCTGAAGTCACCTTGGGAGATTTCCAGGGATTCGCGGAGTGATCGCTCCATCAGCGGGCCCAGCACCAGTGTGAGGACCATCGGTGCCAGCGGGATGTCCAGGTTCCGCAGGGCCAGGCCGAGGAGGCCGAACCCGATCATGACGAAGACGTCGAACACGCTGAAGTTGATGGTGTAGGCGCCGATGACCATGAACAGCAGGATCAGGGCGGTCAGGATCGGCGTGGGGACGCGCAGAATGGAGGTCCAGAGGCCGACCAGGGGGACGTTGAGCAGCAGCAGCAGCACGTTTCCGATGAAGAGGCTGGCGATGATGGCCCAGGCGATGTCGGAGTGTTCGGTGAAGAGACTGGGTCCGGGAGTCAGGCCCTGCTGCAGGAACGCGCCCATCAGCACGGCGATGGTCGGGGATGCCGGGATGCCGAGGGTAAAGAGCGGGATCAGGGCGGCATTGGCGTGGGCGTTGTTGGCTGTTTCCGGACCGGCCACGCCTTCTACTGCACCCTTGCCGAGTTGATTGCGGAAGCGGGAAAACTTCTTTTCCGCGGCATAGGACAGCAGGGACGATACCGATCCGGTCATGCCGGGAATGAGGCCTAGTCCGAAACCGACTCCCGTGCCCCGGGCCATGGCGGGGGCGCTGCGGCGCCATTCCGTCCGGGTGGGGAGCAGTGAGCGGAGTCCGGGGGCATGAACCAACGGAGTCTCCGCGTTCTTGCGGTGGGACAGGATTTCGGAGAGCCCGAAGACGCCGACAATGACGGCCACGAAACTAACGCCGTCCAGGAGCCGGTCCATCCCGAAGGTGAAGCGCGGGGCACCCGCAACGGGGTCGATGCCGACCATGGAGATCAGCAGGCCCAGGGCTCCGGAGATCAGGGCCTTGACCATGGATTTGCCAGCCAGGGCGACCAGCAGGGAGATGCCGACGACCATGAGGGCGAAGAACTCCGGCGGACCGACGAGCAGGCCCAGTTCGCCCAGGGGCTTAGCAGCAGCGACCAGTCCGATGGTGGCGATGGTTCCGCCGACGAAGGAACCCACTGCGGCCAKGGTCAGCGCCGCACCGGCCCTGCCGAGCTTGGTCATCGCGTAACCGTCGATGGTGGTGATCGCCGACGACGCCTCACCCGGAGTGTTCAAAAGGACGCTGGTGATGGTTCCGCCGTACTGGG
>NZ_JBFTZW010000149.1:0-4225 GCF_056406555.1 Arthrobacter sp. P1_B4 | reverse complement strand
CCTTGTACACACCGCCCGTCAAGTCACGAAAGTTGGTAACACCCGAAGCCGGTGGCCTAACCCCTTGTGGGAGGGAGCTGTCGAAGGTGGGACTGGCGATTGGGACTAAGTCGTAACAAGGTAGCCGTACCGGAAGGTGCGGCTGGATCACCTCCTTTCTAAGGAGCACCTACAACTTTCCCTGCCGGGCGTTATGTSSGTGTGGTGGGGTTGTCAGGAGTACGCCCGTTGCGCAGACGCTAGTTCTGCGGCGGGTGCTCACGGGTGGAATATCAACRAATAGGTGCCTGGCGGCACAGGCCGGCAGYTAGTACGGATCGGGTCYCTTSRGGGTCCTGGTCCTGGAACGCWCGCCGGAATGARCTGCTGGGTAGTGTTTGGCACACTGTTGGGTCCTGAGRCAACAGGACCATGGCGCGGCCGCGTTGTCCTTCCCTTTCGGGGTGGGTGCGTGGCTGTGGTGTGGGGCTGGTTTGTTTCTGGTTTCCTGGCTGCACCGATCATACGGTTGTTCCCTTTTGTGGGGCGTGTGTGGGGTGTGTGGTACGGGGTTGTTGTTTGAGAACTACATAGTGGACGCGAGCATCTTTTATAAGAAGCAATTTCCAAGAATATGAACCTGGATCTGTCGCTGTTGCCTTTTGGGGTGATGGTGGTGGTTTCTGTGGTTCTCTCGAAAATTACTCCTTGATCTTTTGTGGTCAAGTTTTTAAGAGCACACGGTGGATGCCTTGGCATTAGGAGCCGAAGAAGGACGTAGGAATCTGCGATAAGCCTGGGGGAGTCGATAACCGGACTGTGATCCCAGGGTGTCCGAATGGGGAAACCCCGCCAGGGGCGCGAGCTGCCTGGTGACCCGCATCTGAACACATAGGGTGCGTGGAGGGAACGCGGGGAAGTGAAACATCTCAGTACCCGCAGGAAGAGAAAACAATAGTGATTCCGTCAGTAGTGGCGAGCGAACGCGGATCAGGCTAAACCGTTCCATGTGTGATAGCCGGCGGGCGTTGCATGGTCGGGGTTGTGGGACTTCCCACTCCAGCTCTGCCGGGCTGGGAAGGTGAGAGTGCAGGCATAGGTGAACGGTCTTGAAAGGCCGGCCGTAGAGGGTGTGAGCCCCGTAACCGAAATGTTGTGCACCGCCTGGTGAAGTATCCCAAGTAGCACGGGGCCCGAGAAATCCCGTGCGAATCTGTCAGGACCACCTGATAAGCCTAAATACTCCCTAATGACCGATAGCGGACCAGTACCGTGAGGGAAAGGTGAAAAGTACCCCGGGAGGGGAGTGAAACAGTACCTGAAACCGTGTGCTTACAATCCGTCGGAGCCTCCGCGAGCGATCGTGTTGGGGTGACGGCGTGCCTTTTGAAGAATGAGCCTGCGAGTTAGTGTTACGTCGCGAGGTTAACCCGTGTGGGGAAGCCGTAGCGAAAGCGAGTCTGAATAGGGCGTTGCAGTGGCGTGATCTAGACCCGAAGCGAAGTGATCTACCCATGGCCAGGTTGAAGCGACGGTAAGACGTCGTGGAGGACCGAACCCACTTCAGTTGAAAATGGAGGGGATGAGCTGTGGGTAGGGGTGAAAGGCCAATCAAACTTCGTGATAGCTGGTTCTCCCCGAAATGCATTTAGGTGCAGCGTTGCGTGTTTCTTACCGGAGGTAGAGCTACTGGATGGCTAATGGGCCCTACAAGGTTACTGACGTCAGCCAAACTCCGAATGCCGGTAAGTGAGAGCGCAGCAGTGAGACTGTGGGGGATAAGCTTCATAGTCGAGAGGGAAACAGCCCAGACCACCAACTAAGGCCCCTAAGCGTGTGCTAAGTGGGAAAGGATGTGGAGTTGCGAAGACAACCAGGAGGTTGGCTTAGAAGCAGCCATCCTTAAAAGAGTGCGTAATAGCTCACTGGTCAAGTGATTCCGCGCCGACAATGTAGCGGGGCTCAAGTACACCGCCGAAGTTGTGGATTTCAGACAWTAGCCAAGCTGCCCCCTTGTGGGGTTGGTTCAGGCGTCTGGAGTGGTAGGGGAGCGTCGTGTGGGCAGTGAAGTCGCGGTGGAAACCAGCGGTGGAGCCTACACGAGTGAGAATGCAGGCATGAGTAGCGAAAGACGGGTGAGAAACCCGTCCGCCGGATGATCAAGGGTTCCAGGGTCAAGCTAATCTGCCCTGGGTAAGTCGGGACCTAAGGCGAGGCCGACAGGCGTAGTCGATGGACAACGGGTTGATATTCCCGTACCGGCGAAAAACCGCCCATGCTGAACAGGGGATACTAACCGCCCGAAACCTGCCYKASCRCCCTTCGGGGTGTGTGGGTTTTGGTGGAGCGCGGGACCTGATCCTGGGAGGCAAGCGTATTAACAGGTGTGACGCAGGAAGGTAGCCGAGCCGGGCGATGGTTGTCCCGGTCTAAGGATGTAGGGCGAACGGTAGGCAAATCCGCCGTTCATGATGCCTGAGATCTGACGGGACCCCCGTAGGGGGGGATTCGGTGATCCTATGCTGCCGAGAAAAGCATCGACGCGAGGTTTTAGCCGCCCGTACCCCAAACCGACACAGGTGATCAGGTAGAGAATACTAAGGCGATCGAGAGAATTATGGTTAAGGAACTCGGCAAAATGCCCCCGTAACTTCGGGAGAAGGGGGGCCCCAACCTTGAACACCACTTGCTGGTGGGAGGGGATCGGGGCCGCAGAGACCAGGGGGAAGCGACTGTTTACTAAAAACACAGGTCCGTGCGAAGTCGCAAGACGATGTATACGGACTGACTCCTGCCCGGTGCTGGAAGGTTAAGAGGACCGGTTAGCCGCAAGGCGAAGCTGAGAATTTAAGCCCCAGTAAACGGCGGTGGTAACTATAACCATCCTAAGGTAGCGAAATTCCTTGTCGGGTAAGTTCCGACCTGCACGAATGGAGTAACGACTTCCCCGCTGTCTCAACCATAAACTCGGCGAAATTGCAGTACGAGTAAAGATGCTCGTTACGCGCAGCAGGACGGAAAGACCCCGAGACCTTTACTATAGTTTGGTATTGGTGTTCGGAGTGGCTTGTGTAGGATAGGTGGGAGACGTYGAAGCCCGGACGCCAGTTCGGGTGGAGTCATCGTTGAAATACCACTCTGGTCACTTTGGACATCTAACTTCGGCCCGTAATCCGGGTCAGGGACAGTGCCTGATGGGTAGTTTAACTGGGGCGGTTGCCTCCTAAAAAGTAACGGAGGCGCCCAAAGGTTCCCTCAGCCTGGTTGGCAATCAGGTGTCGAGTGTAAGTGCACAAGGGAGCTTGACTGTGAGAGAGACATCTCGAGCAGGGACGAAAGTCGGGACTAGTGATCCGGCGGTACATTGTGGAATGGCCGTCGCTCAACGGATAAAAGGTACCTCGGGGATAACAGGCTGATCTTGCCCAAGAGTCCATATCGACGGCATGGTTTGGCACCTCGATGTCGGCTCGTCGCATCCTGGGGCTGGAGTAGGTCCCAAGGGTTGGGCTGTTCGCCCATTAAAGCGGTACGCGAGCTGGGTTTAGAACGTCGTGAGACAGTTCGGTCCCTATCCGCTGCGCGCGCAGGAAATTTGAGAAGGGCTGTCCTTAGTACGAGAGGACCGGGACGGACGAACCTCTGGTGTGTCAGTTGTACTGCCAAGTGCACCGCTGATTAGCTACGTTCGGATGGGATAACCGCTGAAAGCATCTAAGCGGGAAGCTCGCTTCGAGATGAGATTTCCATACACCTTGTGTGTGAGAGGCCCCCAGCCAGACCACTGGGTTGATAGGCCGGATGTGGAAGCGAGGACTAACGACTCGTGAAGCTGACCGGTACTAATAGGCCGATAACTTACACCACACACCCWTCCCGTGAACGGATTCAAAAGACGTTCACACCAGGGGGAGGGTACAAAGAAACAAGACTGCTTGCGTCCACTATGTGGTTCCCAAMCAACAAACCCGTTACTTGACGGCACGTTGCGACAGGAACAAAACCACAACAAAATAACAACACCACAGATGTTGTAACCACTAGTTTTCCCCACCCCCGCCCAGCGGGTGCGTGGCGGAGCAAGGGTTACGGCGGTCATAGCGTGGGGGAAACGCCCGGTCCCATCCCGAACCCGGAAGCTAAGACCCACAGCGCCGATGGTACTGCACCCGGGAGGGTGTGGGAGAGTAGGTCACCGCCGGAACACCATTAACGGTCGAGGACCCCCACCACCAGGTGGGGGTCC
>NZ_JBFTZW010000148.1:0-4362 GCF_056406555.1 Arthrobacter sp. P1_B4 | reverse complement strand
TCAGTGAACTGTCGGCGGCGATCGGCGTAGTTAAGGGCGGTCCCGTGACGTCGTCTCCGAATGGAGTGTACGAGGGGATCCAGGATCATGGTCCGGCCCCGGTGGAACTGTCCAAATACATCTGGCATCCCGAACCGGAATCCACGCTGAGGTCTCCGGATGAGTGGAAGAGCCGTTATGGGTATCCCACAATTCCGGGATATCTCTCGGCCGCACTGCAGCCGATAGCGGCGGAAGGTTCGGATTTCCCCTGGTACATCGGCGTCGGCAACCATGATGAATCCGGCCAGCCGGCGTCCGGTCCCATTTCTCCAAAAGCCGAGTTCGTCGGTGCTCTTCGAATCGGCGACCGGCTGCCCACCCGGCTGCCGTCCGGCATGGACACGACTGACTTCTGGGAAACAGTCAGGACCTCCAATGACAGTGAACGCCGGAGCCTCATCGCTTCGCTGCCGTCGAGACAAGTGCCGCCATCGAAACTTCGGCGCGCATTCAGCAAGACGGAATTTATGGACGCGTGGCCGAAGGACGCAGGAAATCCACGGTTCCGCTCCGGTTCCGGCAAGGGTTCCCGGGCCGATCCGTGCTACACGTTCGACCTGTCGCCGGATGTTGTCGGCATCATGTTGAACACCGCAAGTCCCGACGGCGGCACTGAGGCGGCGCTGGACGCCGCCCAGGCGGATTGGCTGGAGGAACAACTGCAGCGGGTTTCCGGGAAGTTCTACGATGCCGAGGGCAAACTCGTCACCTCGAAGGCCGGCGACCGTCTCGTAATCCTGTTTGGCCATCACCCGCTGTCAGCCTTTGCCGCCAAGCAGCCCTCGTCCGGCGACGGGCCCACTTTCCTGAGCCGATCGAAGGTCCTGCGACTCATCGCCCGTTTTCCCAACGTGGTCGCCTGGGTGAACGGTCACGGACACAAACACCGGGTGACACCGCACAAAGCCATTTTTGAGCATGGCGGATTCTGGGAAATCACTACAGCCTCGCTGATTGACTATCCGCAGCAATCGAGAATTGTTGAATTGCTGGACAACGGCGACGGGACCCTGTCAATCGTGGCGACTCTGGTTGACCACTCTGAGCCCGACAGCGTGACGTACGGAGAAAGCCAGACTCCGGGTTCCCTTGCGGCCTTGAGCCTTGAGCTCTCCATGAATCGTCCAGGGCTTGATGTCGAGGCCGTGCGGGGAAGCGCCGGAGACCAGAATGTTGACCTTGTCCTGCTGAAACCGTTCTGACGTAGACTGCCCGGCAGCGGTCGGGCGTTTGCGCTCGTGCAACGATTTACTCGGACCAAAAGATCATGAAGCTACGACCACCGGTTGGAACAGACGAAAGAAGCGAATCAGACAATGCCAGGTCACGACCAGAGCCAAGCAATACCTTCGCTGAAAGCCACGGCTAAGAGGAACCTTCGGCGTGTGTGGCGGGCATTGCCCAAGGAGCAGCAGACCAAGTTCCGGAGAATGGCACACCCCGCGAACCTGGCCCGGGTCCAGCGGATGCTGGGGACAACGGGGGTTGCACGCCTTCAGCTAGCGCGGCTCACTGTTGTCGTCCTGGTCACAGACTATGCTCCCAATCCGGAGGCCACGCTGCGCAGCGTGGTGGGCCAGCAGCCGTCCGCGCTGGACATGATCGTCGTCGACACGTCCTTGGCCGGCCTGGGCAGAACATCCGCACAGGCGTTCGTGCGGCGGGACGGCCGTGTGAAGTACCTCGCCCTGCCCGGCACCGGCGAGGAGGAAGCCCGGAACCGGGCTGTGGCTTCGTCGCGGGCCCCGTACCTGATGTTCCTCACGGCCGGCGACGTGGTCGAAAACCGGGGCCTGGACATCATGTACCGGTCGCTGCGTGAGACAGGCTCATCCTTCGCCGTCGGCATGACAGGAATATCCAAGGGCAAGTCCAGCACCACCCCATCCTGGCAGCGGGAGATCCACGCTGAACCCCGGGCCGCCGCGGCCGTCGCGGACGTGCCGGAGATACTGCTCGATGGTGCACTCGCCAACAAGCTTTTCACCCGTGACTTCTGGATCTCGGCCACTGCCGACGTTGCACTCGCCCGGGAGCACTGGCAGTACGAGGCAGTCGCGACCCTTTACATGCGCGCCAAGTCATTCGACATTCTTGATGCCCAGGTCATAAACACGTCCATTGACTCCGCAGTTCGCCCTCCTGCCCGCGAGCTTCTGTGCCAGACGGAGTACCTCAGTGACCGCTTGCACCGGCTTGAGGCCCTGGCCTCCGTGGTCAGCACGGTCTCGGCTCCTGACCACTACCGGCGCTGGCTATCCGGAGAACTGGGCAATGGGCTCTTCCGTTACTACGAGGTCGTGCCGCGTACGGATCCCGAGTATTGGGATCTGTTGCACGCCACCGTGCTGCGCCTCAGCGACGGCCTGGATCTGGACTGGAATGCCATCCGGATCCACAACCGGCTGATCCTCTCCGCCGTGCTCACGGACTCACGCGCGGACGTAGTCCGAATCTGCAACCACCGGAGCGACTACGGTTCCAGCTTTCCGACGCTGATTACGGACTCCGGGATCCTGGCGCAACCCCGGTACCTGGCTGAGCTTTCAGGCTACGATCCGGATCTGCTGGCCTGCAGCGATGACGATCTTCAAATGGTGAGCAGGATGACTCACTTCGACTGGCAGCCCGACGGCCGGCTGATGATCGGAGGGCATGCGTACATCTCCTCCGTGGACCCGGCTGACGGCAGCCTCTCCATCCATGCGTCCTTGGTCAACGCCAGCAGCGGGGCGACAGTCGCTCTGGCGGTGGAGCGCCACTCCGACAAGTCCATCGACTGGCAGTCCAACGACAACTGGACGTCCTACGCCGAGGCAGGATTCAGTGCTGTCATCGATCCGGCCGTGATGTTGGCAGACGATGAGGCCACGGCGCCCGCCAACTGGCACGTCCTCCTGACTGTCAGCGCCGGCGGCCGGACAATCGCAGCGCCGTTGAGGCTCCGTGACCTGACCGGGTCCACCGGGCAGTTGCCCGTGGGGCCCATGGTGGGCTCGTCCCGGATGGCCGTGGAGATGCGCGCCGCCACCACTGGCCTGACCTTCGTTCCGGTGACGCCGCTCTACGTGGCGACATCCGTGGACCTCACCGGGCGAACCCTGCGGCTGACTGTTGAAGCCGCTGACGGGGCCCCCGTTCCCGCCAAAGTATCCATCGAGAGCCGAAAGTTTGGCATCCGGAAGACTGCGACTTTCCAGGAAGTTGACGGAAACCGGGCTGTCTACGTCATCAACGTCCCGGCGCTGGGCAGTGGCGCCGGGAATACGACCGAATATGAATGGCAGCTGCGCCTGGAAAGCGGCGCCAAGGGCCCGCAGCCGGTGGCGTGGCCGGAGGGAACCGCGGAGTTGGAGTCCCGCTCGGATCAGACGCGAAGCCTCAGGCTGGGACTGACCGGTTACGGCTTCATCACCGTCGAAGAGCGCAAGAGCCGAATCATTGCTTCGACCGTCGAAGTCTCAGCCGACAAGCGGACCCTGCGCATTGCAGGCACAGCGGACATGCATGTCATCCGTGCACCGCGGGTTGTCCTCTCCAGCGGGAAGGCCGTCATCCCGGCGACGGACGTTGTCCTGCAGGTCCGCACCAACGATGGAAGCAATGCGTTCACCGCCGATTTCCTGCTTCCGCAGAACCCGTGGGGCGGCGAGGAAGTGATGCCCGAGGCCGGCGCCTACAGCGTGCGGTTCGTTTCCCCGGGAGTCGCCGACACCCTCGGCCACTGGATCCCGGCGTCATCCGGTCTGCAGAAGCAGATGCCGGCAAGGATGGACGCGGACCGGCTGGAGGTAGGCGTGAGCCGCACCTCCAAAAACGGTGCGCTCACTATCCACCTGCGTCCGCCGTTCGCGGCGGACGAGGTGGGAAGGTTCGAGCAACAGACGCTGCGCACTCCGGTCACGCTGGCCGGGAGCAATGAACTCAAGGACGCCGTTCTGTTCATGTGCTTCGGCGGCCGCCGTGCCACGGACAGCCCGCGACGCCTTCTGGAAGAGTTCCAGCGCAGGAGCAGCCAGTGGCCGATGTACTGGGCCGTCGCTGATTTCTCGGTGCCCGTGCCGGCCGGAACCGAACCGGTGCTGATCGGCTCCCGCCTTTGGTACCAGCTCCTGACCGAGTCCCGGATCCTGATCAACAACAACAATTTCCCGTTCTACTTCCGTAAGCGCGAAGGTCAGGTCTACATCCAGACCTGGCATGGCACTCCGCTCAAGAAGCTGGGCAACGACGTCGCGCGGACGAGCTTCTCCCTCTCCTACTGGAACCTCATGTGGCGCGAGGCGGAGTACTGGGATGCCCTCCTGGCGCAGAATGAAT
>NZ_JBFTZW010000147.1:0-4571 GCF_056406555.1 Arthrobacter sp. P1_B4 | reverse complement strand
AGTGAATAGGATGATCCCGCTCACCAACGCTGGCCCATAATCCCTGGCCAATAATGTCACCGAGTAGTCTCTCAGACCCATCTCAAGCTAATCTGGTAGCACCTTGGACATTGGCTCATGAGGCGTGCCCTACTCCGCCTCACGGCAGCACCCGCTGTCGCTTGTTTCACAGTCCATGGACTCAGCGGGGCTCTACGAAGCCGCCCGCGTGGCCGAACGGAATCACTTTGCCGAGGCAGAGGAMCTGTGGAAGATCTTCGGCGACGTCCGACGGGCAACCGCTCCGGTGGGTCCTTGACCAACAACGCGCCATGGGCTGGTGGGAGACATTCATCCCTACGGGTCGGGAGACGTGGGCAGGCTCGACTCAGCGGTCATCGGGGCAGTGGCATACTTCCACCCTGCCGGCTGTATATGAACCAAAAGCTCGGCACGCGCATCGATCACGCATTCCGTCTGACCCTGGAAACCATGGGGCCCATTCACCACCGGCGGCTTCCGCCACGAGGCCGCATGGCATTCCAGTGTTTGCAGTGGGTTGTGGGCAACGCCGCATAATCGACCGTTGCCCGGGAGTTTCGCACGCCCCGCGCGTTGGGAGGTGGTACAGGGGGCCTGAAACGAGCAGCATGCCTACCCAAATGCCAGCGACTTCTCGGAAAACCGTGGCCGGTGGTGGAATACGGGCGACATTCCCCATGGCTGGGCGGCCGCCGAATTCAACATGTTGCTGCGCGACATCAGCTTCTTCGAAGCCGACGAAGACGCCGACCCCCACATCTACCTGGCACCCGGCATTCCAACCACTGGCTGGCCGACCGAACTCGGCTGACCGTTTGGGGGCGCGCCGACCATCTTCGGAGCCCTGCTTGGCTTCATTCTCGACCACGATGCGCTCGCGCGGACCGTCACCATCAATCAGCCGGTGCCGGTAAGCATTTCGCTACATTTACCACTGCAGGCTGGGAACTGTCACCTCGACAGTTGCCGATGACTTACCGGTTACCGCCGTGGACGGACACGTCGTCTTGCCCGGCGGTTCTATCCAAGCGGTCATCACTTACGTCCGGCGTGTCAGGCCAATCCCTGGTACACCGTCAATCAGACACTCCCGGCCTGCGACCAAGCCGCGGCTTACAGCTGCAGGTCGTCGAAGGTGTGGAGTTCACGGGCCGGGGTGGGGGTGGCGAGTGCTTCCTGGGCCTTAGGCAGGGGCGAGAAGTCGTTGTTCATGGGGTCCCACTCGAACAGGTGGGTGAAGTCCAGACCGGTGAGTTCACTGATCCTTCGGACCGGGACCTGGAAGGTGGCCGGGGTGAAGGCTTCCCTGAGCATGTCCTTGACCAGTTCGTGCTGGCTGATCATGTAGGCGCTGGCCGAGTGACCGCCGTCTGCCTGCCGGAACACTGGGATCTTCCAGAATGCCAGCGGGATCCGGGCTCCCTGGAACTCCGGGTCGCCGGCGGTGAATACCGGGCCGGTGAACACCGTGAGCCGGAGCTTGTCGGCCTTTGCGGTGTCCAGCAGATAGTCCTCAAGGCCGGCCCACAACGAGGCCCCCTGGTTGAATTTTTTATGTTGGGGAGAGCAGTTGGTGAAATGGAAGGTATCGTCATTGGCTGACCGGGCGACTTTGTCCGGCCCCCAGGCCGGATCGAGGCGGCGGACGAGGTGCCCGCGGTCAAAGTCATTGTCCGCGTACAGATCCTCACCGATCTGGTCCGCCTGCTCCAGCCGCGGGTCGAAGTACCACCTGTCCCGATCACGCTTGGGTGACTGGCTGAGCTGGCCGTCGACGTTCACGACCGTGTAGAGCGCCAGGCGCCTGGTGCGCTGCATCACGAGACTGAAGTGGTGGTAGTTCAGCACGGTTGGGTCCTGCCCGTCGGCTGCCCGGCGGTTCTGTGCCGCATCCGCACGTTGGTCCTCCGTCAGGACCGGCAGGGGGACTTGCGTGCCCAGGAACTCCGGGTCGTACCCTGTTCGCCCTGCATAATCGGGATCGATCGCCACGGCCTCTTCGGCCACGGCACTGCCAGTGCCCCGAACCGCGTCCTGGTTCTGCCCTGCGGACGCTGCGCCGAGGCCTCCTGCCGGCTGCACCGCGCCGAGCCGGACGGTGACGTGCAGGGGAATGGTGAGGGAAACGGCCCCGTCCGCCGGATCGGCGGGATGTTCCGGCACCGGCTGTGTCCGGAGCCGGGCCTGCTGTTCCCCGACTGGGGGTTGAGGCGCGACGGGTTGGGAGGGCAGGGCCTCCTCGAGCAGGGCCCGTTGTCCGGCGTTCATGCCGTCGGCAGACTTGGCGAGCCAGGTCAGGATGCTGCTGATGCGGATTCCCTCGTTGGCTATCCACTGGATCTTCAGCTCACCCTGCGTTTCGTCCCACACCGTGCCGTCCACGGCCAGGATGTCTCCGGCGGCGTTGCGGGCGGGCACCCCGGAGTGATGGAGGCCGACGATTTCCCACTGGTTGTTGTAGAGCGGTGAACCGGAGGAGCCCGGTGACGTGTCAGTGCGGTATTGCAGGAATTGGTCGAACCGGTCGATGAGTTCGTTTTGCTGCAGCGCCAGCTGCTTCTCCTGGCCTTCCGGGTGCTGGATGATGTTAATCGATTCGCCCAGCAGGATTTTGCCCTGGTCCTTGGAGGTGCGGTTGAAGTCGAAGCCGGCCAGCGGCACCGCTGCACTGGTTTCGTCCGGCCGTGACTGCGCAGCGACCGCGACGATGGTGACATCAAGGTCCGCGTCGGTCTGGAAAAAGGCATCCGGTTCCAGGTCGAACTGGGATGTAGTCAGAGGCAGTCCGCTGACACCGTTCTGGAAGTTGAATTCCAGGCGGGAGAAACGGGCCGACTGGGCATCGGGCAGCACGTGGTTGTTCGTCAGGGCCAGACGCGGAGAGATCATGAATCCGGTGCCAAAGCCCCGGATCTGGACACGGTCGCGGACGATGACGCGGCCCACACTGCGGGAGACCGCCGTACCCAGTTCCAGGAACGCGATGCCCAGCAGGTTATTCCCGCCGATGATCCGTTCCAGCACATGATCATCCCGTACCGGGTCGCCGCCCTCCGGGGAGGGGCCGGCGATCCCGCTGAGTGCGTCCATTACCAGCGGGTGGCGCAGGACCCGCCGGGTGCGCAGCGCCACCCGTTCCGGTGCGTCCACGTTAAGGATACTGCCCTGCGGGGTACGTGCCGCCGCGATCTTTTCTTCCGTGCTCGCCCGTGGGCCCTGCCGTGCCTGGAACCGCGCCTGGGTTGCGGTGATCACGTCTTCCGGTATTGCCATTGGACTGCTCCTTGAATGTTGGACTCCCCGCCCCCTATGCATCCCTCCGTGGCCGCAGTGGCGAGGCGAACCTGTGAAACCTCTTTAAGGCATCTGTCATCACGGTCTCTCCGTAAAGACATGTGGGCGTAGGCTAACAGCCCGAGTGTTACGGGCGCGTTATCGTCCTGCAGCGATCCGCCGAGAACTGCAGGGCCGGCTGCTCATAAGCCGGCTCACCGCCGGCGTTAGCGCCCGCGTTCGTCCTGGCCTTCTTATTCGAAGACAGGTCTGCGGTATCAACACGGTGGACGAACTCTAGGGCGGCCCTGTATTCCTTAAAGCTGACCAGCAGCCGCTCTTGATCGCGAGCAAGCTCGAACGCACTCTCAACTGCCTTGAGCAACGGATCGGCATTCGCCGCAGCTGCGAGCTTCATCATCCCCCGCGCTGGCGCCATTTGCCTCTCAGCTAACGCGACCATCGTGGAATGTTGGCGCGCGAAGTTGCTTGCCGCGTTCACGCTCGCCACGATGCTCGGGAAGCCAGACGAGTTCACGATGCTGCTCGTGTCGACCCAGCCCCACTGATGGGCTTTGCCTGGCTCCGACGATCCGTTTGTGCTCACAAGGAAGCCATACCGGCCAGCAACGACAACCAAGGCGAGGGCGAGGGGAAGGGCGTAGTGGTAGCTGTCCGGGCTGGTCGTAACGTTCCCGTAACGCACCAGCCTTAGGTCCACAGAACTGGGATGCCGATCCTAGCGCCGCCGGCGCGTCGTCGCGTCAGACTGAGCGGATGCCTCGCCCATAGAGAACGGAACGTGCTTATGCCAACGATCACCCAACTACTCTCCGACCTGCTGGATACCCTCGAGTCCGCAGTACGGCCGGCGGGTCCTCTCAGACCGCTGCCTAGCGGCACGCTCGCCATCACGGCCAAGGCAACGACGGCACTGGCCCGGGCCAAGGCGGCCAGGCAGCACCGGGAGCAGGGAGTGCCTGAATAACGGTGGATCCGGGGTCGGCCTGACACGCCGGGCGTTGCCTGGCGGAGAGGACTGATGATGAGCGGGAGCATGAGAGGCTGCGCACTTGGTTCGAGGCAGGGTTCGGGTTCACCAATCACATTTCATCAAGGGGCGCCGGACCAGTGCATCTGGCGGCTCTGGCAGGGCTGACCCAAGGGGACTTCGAAGCGGTCCTCGCCGTTGCCGGGCTGACTGCAGGAAGGGAAACACTTTCGTGTAGGCCTCTGAGTGTGCTCAACCTGTTCACTTATGGGGCTCCTTCGGGGGC
>NZ_JBFTZW010000146.1:0-4601 GCF_056406555.1 Arthrobacter sp. P1_B4 | reverse complement strand
TCCCAGTTCTGTGAACCTGGCCACCGCACGAGTCCGCTCCTGCTGCAACATTTTGATCTGCGCTGCGATGGCGGGCTTTTCGCCCGGCCCGGCTGTTTGGAGCAGCTTTTGAAGCGCTCTGATTTCGACTTCCAGCCCTTTAATCTTTTGGCGCAGAGTGGCGCACTCCAGCGGTTCCCCCGGCGTGATCTGGACGGGTTCGCTGGGCGTGCCGAACCACTCGACGGACTCCTGCAGCATTCGCCATTGGAAAAGAGCCGGCGTTGACGGTGCAGGGATATTAAAGGAAAAGGTTGTGTCCTGCCCGGGGGACACGGCTCCGGTGAGCTCGTGCCGGGCCGCGCCGAAATCATTCCCGATGGCGCCGAGCCGGTACCCTTCGCTGGGTTGCCACGTGGTGGTCCCAGTGTTGCGCATAGTGACGGTTACGGCCGCCGTACTGAATCGTGGGATGGACGCCGGGACTGACTGCGCAACGAACCGGGCGTTACTTATGCTGAGCCCGATCTCTCTCTCGGGAGTACGGGGCCCGAACCACTCCCGAGCGCCCGTGTCCGTGCGGTCGCGCACCATTTGCCATGAGAACAGCGCCCCCGCGACCTCCGGGGCACTGATGGAGAAGGTAAATGCCACATCCTCACCGCTGGCAACCGGCCCGGGCAGTTCATGCCATGCGCTTCCCCAGGTCGAGTTGCCCGCGGGCGCCTGCGCACCGAGCCTGTATCCCTCCCCCGAGGTCCACGTGGTGTTGCCGGAGTTCCGTATGATGATGGTCACGGTGGCGGTGGATCCGGGCCGCATGGCCTCCGGGATATGGTCCTGGGAGACAAACTCCGCGTCGTCGTGCCAGGCCAGTATGCGGAACGAAGCGGCCGCCTGGGCCGTGCCGGCCGCGGTTTCGACGCTGACAGGCACATCCGCCTCCGGTTGCCCCGGGGTGACGAGCCCTTCGGGCACGGCCACCGTCAGGGACCCTGCGGCAGGAGGCGCGAGCAGCGATGCCGCCGCAGTGCCGAAGGACACCCGCGGGATACCGACATTGAAATTCCGGCCGGACAGGCTCACCGCGGTACCTGCCGTCCCGGCGTCCGGCGTGAAGGAAGGGTCCGCGAACGCCGGGATAAACGATCCGGGGTCCACCCAAGGCTGGACCGTCTCGGCCTCGCTGTCGGCCACCACCCAGGTGAAGTGCCGCTCCGCAGACGGGTCGTTGTTCCGGATCCCCAGCGTCCACGTCTCCTCAGTCGCCCGGTCAAACCCCACCACGAGACGCAGGACGTTTCCCACCCCGGGGACCAGGAACACGTCCCCTACAAATCCGGTACCGGCGCCGTCGGGACGGGTGGCGCGGAAGACCGGCTGCGTCGCCGCCGCCACCGCCACCGCCGGGCCCCTCCCCGCCTGCATGAACACGGTCGGAGCCACCGAGCCCCCGATCATCGCCACCCGCAGGAACATCATCCGCTCATAAATGCCAGTGAACTCCGGTACAGGTGTGCCTGCGGACTGGACAAAGCCGGCATCCCCACGGCCGCCCGCGGGCACAGTCCTCGGTGCCACCGGCGGATCCGGAAACAGTGCAAAAACCATGTGGTCCTCCTAGCCCGCGGGTCGTTGGTCAGGCGCTCGAGGCCCCGCAGGGTCCCGGCCCGGCAGGCGCTCGCAGAGTGGCTGGCTGGGCCGCCGGAGCCGGGGGATTTCTGGTGTCCAACTCAACCTCCAACGTGCTCCGTCAACGACATCTTCGGCGGTGCTGGGCGCGAGGACCGGACGGCAGAACCCTTATGTGCCGCAGCCGCGGTACCATAACGGGCGGTGCCGTTTCGTCTTAACATCACCGCTGCACCCTAACGCTGGCCCGTTACGGGAACGTTACGACCACCCCTGACGGAATCTGAGGAGTCCGCCCTTCGCTCGCGCCAGCTATCACGGCTGCGGACTGATGCCGGTCAAACAGGCGCGGTTGCCGCCACGCCCGTGGGGGAAAGCGCATTGGCCAACCGCCGACAATCATCCAAGCAGGTCCCCGGGCCAGAGGCCGTGGCCGGATCTGTGAACTTTCCGAGCAAGCCGACTGAGCGGCCAAGGAAAAACCCGACTGAGCGGCCAGGGAAAAACACTCACCAGACCGGAGGGCACTTCTCCGGAAGCGCGGTGGTGCAGTCGCTGGTGCTCCTTGGCGATCCGACTGTCTGGATCCCCAAGCTCGCCGAATTCGCCGCCCCTGGCCGTACTGGGCAGCAGCGTCGGGGTCTAGCTTGGGCTCGGGGGCTGCGGGACTAGATTAGGGATGCCTTCGCCAGGTAGCTCAGGAGTGGCCCTAACAGCAGGAAACAACTACGACAAGGCTTTACGTTACTGCGCGGTCACCAGGAGGAACCGCCCTCTGGAAGCCAAGCGATGACGCATCTCCCGATGATGCAGGTCCTCGCCGCCGCTACAGGCGCGGGCCGGCGTCGTACCATTCTGCTTTCCGGCACAAAGCCTGCTCATGTGCCCGTCAGCAGTTTCGCTATGGGCTGTCCGAGCGGGCCGAGCCAGGCCATCAAGTTCTGGATCGGTCCCACAAGACTTGCAAGGGCACCTGCCGCACTTGCGATTTCCGTAATTTTCTTGAGGGGTTCTACGACCTTCTCAGGCTCGGGGTGGCCACGGCTAACTTCCGCATTTATCTCTCTCAGATAAACAGATATTGCAGCGAGCTTGCTGTCATCGAGTCCGATTGATGTAACTCCGTGCTCGAGTTCCTGAAACGCTTCACGCACAGCGCCCAACTGAACCATTTGGCTGCGCTGGCCACCACGGATATATTGATTCCCCTCGACGTTATTGACTACTCCGCCGGTTTGATTGTTGATATTGAATCCCACCGTGATCGTCCTCCTTTGCTTCCTCAGTAGCCCCTCCGACGAGGTAACGGGAATTCGCGCTCTACCTTCTTCCGTCTGGACGTCGCAACGACGTGGAGGACGATGCCGATGGTGATTAGAATCGAACCTCCTCCTGCAATAAACAACCCGGTGATGTACAAGCGAAAGGAAGCAGGAGTGCCGACACCTCTATAATTGGGTATTTCTTCCATAAACTGGTAGAAACCCGATCCTGCAATGACGAGTCCGGTGATGGCCAGGCCTGCGCCAATCCAGATCAACCAGCGGGCTCTGGTTTTGGTGGCCGCTACGGCCTGTAGGAAACTTTCGCGTTCCTGCCTGATATGGCTGACGTAGGCAGTGTATTGATTTCCGGCGACGTTGCTGATAGTTCCCGCGTGCTGATTTTCTATTTCGTATTGGCCTTGTACGTGTCCATCGCGCGGCCGGGGCCGTGGTGGCCGCTGGACCGGCAGAGCGGCCGTGGCCTCGGATTTGCTGGACGCACCCTGAAACTGGAACCGTTCTCCCCCGAAGGAAACAACATCACCTGACCGCAGGATGACCGGCCCAGATGTGGGGTGTCCGTTGACGCTCGTTCCGGCGCTGGAACCCAGATCCTGGACGGACACGCGGCCAGCACCGTCCACTGACAGTGACGCGTGCACCCTGCTCACAGTCGGTTCAGACACCACCAAATCATTGGTATGGCTGCGACCCAGCGTCATATAGGCGCGCGTCACCTCGAGTTCGCTACCTGAGCTGCYGCCCGGTCCTCGGGCAATGAGCCGGGAAACGTTGGCACTCATAGATTCTGTTCCCTCTCAGACTGTATCAGGCTAAGGAGGCGGCGTTACTGCTGCGTTACTGCTACGTTACTGCTGCCCAACCCCTTCGGTAAACAGCCCGTTGGGCTGCCCCCAGGGACAGCTGGTTGTCCTGGCATCCCGGAAATCAGCACGGCGCACCCCCGATGCTGTCCGGGTCGGTGGCCAGCCGCTGGCCCACCGGCGCCGGCTGCTCGCCCTCAATTTCGAGCTCGGTCTCTTCGAAGACCCGCATCCCGGACGACAACCAGCAGGCAGAAGTCATCGGTTCCGTTGCCCACGCGCAGGTCAACCTGCACCTGGCCCGCAAGGCGCTGGTCCTGCTCACAAACGGCGGCGCGCTCCCGCTGGCCAGGGGCATGAACGCGACGGACAGCGGACGAGCAGCGCCCGGACTATTGCCGTGATCGGACCGAACGCTGATGATCGCATGCGCAGCTGGGAGACTGGTCCGGGGCCTCCGACCAAGTCAACTAGCTCCCCGACACCCCGGCACCTGACCACCACCGTACTCGATGGGTTCCGCGCCATCGTCCCAGGGGATTGGACGGTCACGCACGCCAGAGGAGCCGACATCGGCCACGAGATCCCGGACCCCGCGGGTCCTACCCTCATCGACGGCCAACCGCACCCGAAACTGTTCATCCCCGCCGGCAGCGACGAGGCCATGCTCGACGAAGCCGTTCCACGGCCCGGAATGTCGCCCAGTCGTCGCCGTCATCGGCGAAACCGTTTGCTCATCCAATCAGAACTCTCAGCCCTGCCCAACCGGCCTGGAGGCCGCAGCGAAACCTGCTAACAACCAACGACTCAAAACAGAATCCCAAACCGATTTTTCTCGGGTCATACTGCCCACGCCAAGGACGTCCATGGACGTAACGAAGGACAAACCGTCCATCCAAGT
>NZ_JBFTZW010000145.1:0-4859 GCF_056406555.1 Arthrobacter sp. P1_B4 | reverse complement strand
CCCAGTGACGCCGCACGGTAGTTGTGCGCCACATCACAAACAGAGTATGTCAGATATATGCCAAATGGGCTAAAAAGTTACGGATGTCACACGTGGGGTCCGTCACGTGGCGCCAGAAAAGGGTAGGTATGCTGTGCGCATGACGGCACTGCAGATCTATGTCAGTTTCCCCGGCACGGCGCGTGAAGCACTTGGCTTCTACGCCGACGTTTTCGGCGGAGAGCTTGCGTTGTTCACGTACGAGGAGTTCAACCGCAGCGATGGCCCGCCGGATGCCATTGCCCACGGACAGCTGAACGGCGTAGTCGCTTTGGCGGGGTCGGATGCGGCTGCGGGCGAGAAAAGCGTCCGGTCCGAAGGCCTCATGCTCTCGCTGCTGGGGACCGCCGAACCGTCAGTTCTCCACGAGTGGTTCGACAAGCTCGCCGTTGGCGGCCGGGTGATCGATCCCCTTGCCCCGAAGCCCTGGGGCGCGACAGATGGCCAGGTCCTCGACCGTCACGGACTGCACTGGTTGATCGGCTACGAGCCTGAGTCGTGACCGACGCCCGGTTGACCGCTCAGTAAGCCCGCGTTAGCTCCGGGAGTTGAGGGCCTTCTTCCGCTCACGCAGCAGGGCCTCCAGCAGTTCGCAGACGTGCACCGGCGCCTCCACCCGGAACTCAGCCTGGGTGAAATCGAGCCCCACCTTTACCCCGAGATCGCCCGGGACGAGGCTGGCCAGGGCGTCCTCGTCGGTGGTGTCGTCTCCGGCGAAGGCCACGGCCGTGGCTCCGGCAGCCTGCCGCAGGAAGGCAATGCCCTCGCCCTTGGAGGCGTTCACGACGGAGGTCTCCAGGACGCGGTTGCCCGACTTGAGGAAGACGCCTCTGCGGTCCTGCAGGACCGCCCGCGCCGCGGCGACGGCGTCCTCGGCGACGTCGTCCGCCGCGAGCCGCGTGTGCAGGACGACGCCGGCCGGCTTGTCTTCCAAAAGGGTCCCCGGGGCCTGTTCCACGATTCCCTCAAGCTCCCGGCGGACCTCGGCCAGGAGTTCGCGTTGGGCGTCGTCGAGCATGAGTTCCGAGGAGCCGGGCCCCATCCAGACCTCTGCGCCGTGGCTGCCGATCAGCAGCGTCTCCTCCGGCGGGGAGGCGACGGCCCGCAGGCTGTCCAGCGCCCGGCCGGAGATGAGCGCCGTCGTCGTCCGGGGCAGTTCCGTCAGCGCCGCGAAGGCGGCTGCGGAGCGAGGGAGCGCGCGGGCGTCGCCGGCATGGTCCACGAGCGGTGCCATGGTGCCGTCGAAGTCCATCGCCACGAGCAGGTGCCCGGTGCCGGCGACGCGGCGCACGGCTGCCAGCAGCTCAGGGGAGAGCGAGAGCGGGGCCGTGTTTGGAGTGTTGGGCTCTGAATCGTGGGTTCCGGCGGCGTCAGGAGTCATCGCGTACAACCTTTTCGGCGAGGGCTTTCAGGAAGTCGGAGGACCAGAGGTCGACGTCGTGGTCCAGAATCTGCTTGCGCATGGCCCGCATGCGGCGTGATGCCTCGGCCGGCTGCATGTTGACGGCCCTCATGATCGTGTCCTTGAGGCCGTCAATGTCGTGCGGGTTCATCAGCAGGGCTTGCTTGAGCTGGTCCGCGGCGCCGGCGAACTCACTCAGTACCAGCGCTCCGTCGTTGTTTGTCCGGGCCGTGACGTATTCCTTGGCGACGAGGTTCATGCCGTCGCGCAGGGCGGTGACCAGCATGACGTCCGCGGCCAGGTACAGGGACACCATCTCTTCGATGGGGTAGCTGTGGTGCAGGTAGCGGACGGCCGTGCTCTCCATGGTGTCGAAGGTGCCGTTGATGTGGCCCACTGTGCCCTCGACCTCCTCACGGAGCAGGCGGTACTGCTCCACACGCTCACGGCTGGGGCTGGCCACCTGGATCAGGGTCGCGTCCTCGACGGTGACCTTGGCGTCCTGCAGCAGTTCCTCGTACGCCTTGAGCCGGTGCCGGATGCCCTTGGTGTAGTCGAGCCTGTCGACGCCGAGCAGGATGGTCTTGGGGTTGCCGAGGTCCCGGCGGATCTGCTGCGCCCGCTCGATTACCTCCGGCTTCTTCGCCAGCTCGGTGATCTGCTTGACATCAATAGAGATGGGGAACGCCTGGGCCCTCGCGATGTGGGTGGTTTCGCCGTCGGTGCCCCTGACATGGACTTGCTGCTGCTTGACGCTCGCGCCAAGGAAGCGCCGTGCGGAGCGCATGAAGTTTCCGGCATCGCTGCTGCGCTGGAAGCCCACCAGGTCCGCCCCCAGGAGGCCGTCGATGATCGCCCGGCGCCACGGGAGCTGAGCAAAGATCTCCGGCGGCGGGAAGGGGATGTGGTTGAAGAACCCGATCTTCAGATCCGGCCGGGCCTCCCGGAGCAGCTTGGGAACCAGTTGGAGCTGGTAGTCCTGCACCCAGACGGTGGCACCCTCGGCCGCATGGCGGATGACGGCGTCGGCGAACCTCCGGTTGACCTTCCGGTACGAATCCCACCAGGTGCGGTGGAACTCCGGAGGGGCGATCACGTCGTGGTAAAGCGGCCACAACGTGGCGTTCGAAAAGCCCTCGTAGAAAAGCTCGATGTCCTCGGTGCTCAGCTGGACGGGGATCAGGTCGATGCCGCCATGGCTGAAAGGCTTGACCGTCTCATCGGGGGCTCCGTGCCAGCCCACCCACGCGCCGTCGGTCTTGGTCATCATCGGGGCCAGGGCTGTCACGAGTCCGCCGGGGGAGCGGCGCCAGCCGTCCTCGCAGCCGGTCTCGTCGGCCGAACAGCGGTCGACGGGCAGCCGGTTGGACACCACCATGAAGTCGAACTGGTCCCCTGCCGCGGCGCCGGTGGTGGCCGTCCGCGCCGCTTCAGTGGTGCTCTGTGTGCCGTGGCCGGCGCTGTCCGTTGCTTGCATTGGTGCCCCCTGGGGTCCGCTCGTGGCTCTCCATCAACCCTAGCCGCCCGGAATCTTCCGGGCTATTCGTCCGTTGGGCAGGCGGAAGGGAAACTTGAAAGCGCAAGTTCTCGGGTTTCTCCCCTAAAATGATGACGTTGCCACTGAGTGGACCGTCCCTGGCCGAACGACCCGAGGAACCAATGAGCCCCGCAAACGAACCCCGACTGTCTAAGGCAGAGCGCACTGCCGCGGCGCGCGAGAAAGCCCGCGAGATCCGCGAGGCGCAGCTGAAGAAGGAGAAGCGCAACAAGCTGCTGATCGGCTGGGGCATCGTTGCCGCCGTCGTCGCCATCATCGTGATCGTCGCGCTGGTTGTCACCTCCAACATCAAGAACAACGCCCCGGTTGCCGACGAGGGACCTACGCCGGCCAACGGCAACATCCACGGCGGGGTCACCCTGCTGGCGAACACCGACGTGGCGAAGACCGATCCCGCAACCGTGAAGCTGTCCGACCTCCCGTCCGCTCCGGCCACGCCGCCGTCTCCGGTCACGGCCCCGGGCGCCGAGGCTGAGGCCGGCAAGCCGGTCAAGGTGGTCCTTTACATCGACTTCATCTGCCCCGTCTGCAAGAACTTCGAGGCGCAGTACAACGAGACGCTCACCAAGCTGCGCAACGAGGGCAAAATCACCGTGGAGTACCGCCCGCTCGGATTCCTGGACAGCCGGTCCACCACGAACTACTCCTCGCGCGCGGCCAACGCCGCAGCCTGCGTGGTCAACGAATCCCCGGAGAAGTACTCGGACTTCGTCGACCTGCTGTTCGCCAAGCAGCCGGCCGAAGGCAGCGCCGGACTCTCCGACAACGAGCTGAAGACGCTGGCCACCGACGCCGGGGCCAAGAGCATCGAGACGTGCGTGGATGGCAAGACCTACCGTCCGTGGGTGAAGCACACCACCCAGGAGGCCACGGTAATCGGCATCACCGGCACGCCCACTGTCTTCGTTGAAGGCAAGCAGTGGGGCGTCGGCGACAGCGCCCAGACCCCGTTCGACCAGTACCTGCAGGCCGCGATCGACGCCAAGAAGTAACCGCGCAGCGGCACATGCCGTTGAAGGCGCGCAGTTAAAGGCCACAAGTTGATGGCCCGGCCCCGGATCGTCCCGGGGCCGGGCCATTGCTTTGGGTTCGCTTTAGGCCTTCGCTGGGCGGGAGGGGCGTTGCGCGTTTTTCTCTGGGTTTTTCTCACCGGGCGTCGGTGGGCTAATCTTGTCTAGCGCCCTGACATCCGCGCCATTTTGTGGCCCGGAGTTGTGTCAGGAAGCAGGAATGCCTCCTTAGCTCAGTTGGCCAGAGCACCGCTCTTGTAAAGCGGGGGTCGTCGGTTCGAATCCGACAGGGGGCCCCACGAACCCCTCCGTTCCGGCGAATTTGGCCGGAACGGAGGGGTTTTCTTATGTCTTAAAACAGGCGGCGGCCCCGGCTGTGGAGGTGGGCGGGCTGAACCTGGCGGCGGCAGCCTGCTGCCGCACCTCGGGGCGCTGGCGGCCGTCCCGTTGGGGCTGGCGGGGATAATTGGCGCCGCCGTCGTTCAATCAGGAGCGCAAGGCGAAGGGCGGCGTTCGACTGCTTCTCCACAAACTCGGCGCCGAGGCGCCTCGCTTATGGAGCCTCTGCAGTCTCTCTTATTAAGCCAAGCGCGTTAGGCGCGAGTATCGCCTGGTATTACCAGCCGCGCTCGGCGAGGCGGTGCGGCTGCGGGATTTCGTCGACGTTGATGCCGACCATGGCCTCGCCCAGGCCGCGGGAGGCCTTGGCGATCTCGTCCGGGTCGTCGTAGAACGTGGTGGCCTTCACGACGGCGGCGGCCCGCTGGGCCGGGTTGCCGGACTTGAAGATGCCGGAGCCGACAAACACGCCGTCGGCGCCGAGCTGCATCATCATCGCGGCGTCGGCCGG
>NZ_JBFTZW010000144.1:0-4915 GCF_056406555.1 Arthrobacter sp. P1_B4 | reverse complement strand
ATGTGACGTGAAGGCCAAAGCACCAGGCGATCGATTCGGGTGAGAGCATCGGTGCCACCGCGCTCACTTTTGGTGAACGCGGTGGCACCGGTTGTTCCCTTACGCGTCTGTGTCCACCAACTGCGGGTAGACCGCTTCGAGGGGTGCGCTGAGTCCGGCCTTGAGCTGGACAGACGTGCCGTCGGCGAGGACCTCGTACTCCCCTGCCTCAGTGGCGTCGAACACGGTGCGCACCAGCACGGCCGGGTCGAGCTTCGGGCCGGTGGCGTGCGCGGCCATCGCGGTGTCGACGTATGCGACGTGGACGCCGACGACGTGCACGCCGGCGGGAGCGAGTTCGAGGCGGAGGGAGTTGGTCGCGGACCAGAGGGCGGCCCGAGGAAGTTCGTCTCGACGTTCCTGCGGATCTCCTCGTCCGTGTGGGTGAGGATCCCGGCACTGGAGACCGACGCGCCGGCGTTGTTGATCAGCACGGTCACATCCGGTGCCGCCTCGACCGCTGCCTGGATGGAGGCCGGGTCGGTGACGTCCAGGGCGAGCGGAACGATGCGCTCGTCGTTCCAAGTGCGGGGGGTGCGGGCGGACGCATAAACCTTTGCAGCTCCCCTGGCGAGGGCTTCGTGCACGAACTGCGTGCCGATTCCGCCGTTGGCTCCGGTGATGAGGACGACTGCTCCGTTAAGTGAGGGCATGGCTGTTTCTTCTTTCTGATCGGTACGGGGTATGTAAGGTCGGCGGCGGACGGCCCGCGGCAGACGATTAGGCGTGTGCCAGGGCCGGATAGTCGGTGTACCCGGCCGCGCCGCCGCCATACAGGGTTGCCGGGTCCACCTCGTTCAGTGGCGCACCAGTGCGCAGTCGCTCAACAATGTCGGGGTTCGCCAGGGCGAAGCGGCCCAGCGGCGCGATGTCCGCGAGCCCGGCGTCGATGTCGTCGGCAATCTGCTCACGGTCGCGCCCATAGCGGACGACGAGGGTGGCTGCAGGCCACGCGTCGCGGAAGGACCGCAGCAGTTCGTCGTCACCGAGGTGGTGTACGTGCAGGTACGCAAGGTCCAGTGTGGCGAGTTCGCCGACCAGGTGGCGGTACTGTGTCCGGACGTCGGCGGGATCCCCTTCGTTGATTCCGCCCAGCGGGAACGCCGGTGAGATGCGGATGCCGGTCCGGTCTGCCCCGATCTCCTCGGCCACCGCGCGGGCGACCGCGACGACGAACCGGGACCGGTTCTCCACGGATCCGCCGTATTCGTCCGTGCGGTGGTTCGAGTTGGGCGAGAGGAACTGGTGGAGCAGGTACCCGTTTGCGCTGTGGATCTCCACGCCGTCCGCTCCCGCTGCGATAGCGGAGGCTGCGGCGTGGCGGAACCCGGCGATGGTGGCCTGGATGTCTTCGGCAGTCAGCTCACGCGGCACCGGCGTCTTCTGCGGGCCCGTTGGAGTGAACATGTCCTGCTCGGCCGAGATCGCCGATGGGCCAACGGGCTGACGGTGGTGCGGGGTGTTATCCGGGTGCGACATCCGGCCGACGTGCATCAGTTGGATGAACAGGGCTCCGCCGCCGGCATGGACCGTGTCGGCGATCTTTCGCCATCCCTCGATGTGTTCGGGAGTGTAGATGCCGGGGGTGTTCAGGTAGCCCTGGCCGTCCTCGGACGGCTGTGTGCCCTCGGTGATGATCAGCCCGAGCGAGGCGCGTTGGCCGTAGTACTCGGCGGCCAGTTCCCCGGGGGTGCCGTCCGGGTTTGCGCGGCTCCGGGTCAGCGGGGCCAGCGCGAGCCGGTGCGGCAGCCCCACATTGCCGAGGGTGAAGGGTTGCCAGAGGGAGGAAGTCATGTGTGCGGTCCTTTGCGTCGCGGGTAATAGCGCCACCACTCCGCCGGGACGGAACACCGGGGTTCGGCCCTTGCGTGGGAGAATGAACGAAGGAACACTCGAACCCACACAGTAGTGACTACACTCATAACTGAGTGCAGTCAGAATCTATTCCGGAGGATCCATCACCATGTCTCTCGCCTCCCAGCCGGTCGGACGGCGCGAGCGGAACAAGCAGCAGAAGCTGGACCGCATCACGGCCGCGGCAAGCGAACTGCTGGCCGAGCACGGCATCGAGGATGTCACGACCCAGCAGATCGCCGACAAGGCGGACATCGGCACCGGGACCCTGTTCCTTTACGCGAAGACCAAAGGCGAACTCCTCCTCCTCGTGCAGAACGCACACTACGCCGAAGCGCTTCAGCAGGGTCGGGCTGATGCCGAAACCACCCCGGATATCCTCGATGCGGTGCTGGCAATCGTACGGCCGATCGTGGAATGCAACCGCGTCCAGGTCGACAACGGACGCACGTACCTGCGGGAAATGGTCTTCGGTGATCCCGCGGAGCCCCGTCACGCTGAGGCCCTCTCCATCGTCGCGCAGACCGAGGAGGCCATCGCTGCCGTCCTGGGCAGGCAGGAGCTGCCTCGTGCGCAGGATGCCGCTACGACGGCCCGCATCGTCAGCGCCATCATGTTCCTCAGCATGGCAGCGACCGTGAACGCCGCATTGAGCATCGACGAGATTGTTCAGGACATCCGGACCCAGGTCGGCGTACTGCTGTCTCGCTGACACAATCAAGTGCTCGCACTAACGCCCGGTGTCCACCGATTGCCTGGGGTCGTGGATCGGCAGAAGAACGGCCACCGCTACTGTACTGAATGCGCAGCCTCTCACCGGGAGCGCGGTTCGCGGCATTCCGGGTTTTTAAGTCCGGCCGGGCAGCAGGTGGGGTCCCATCCGATCGGTCCGGGCCGCCATGAGTGCGTCGGTAAGCCGCCGGACGCCCCTTGCCCGCACTTCGTCTGTGGGCGGCACGGTGCAGGACTCGCTGGTGCAGGCCAGCAGCGCTGCCGTGACCTCCGCGATCAGAGCCGGGGATGGGCTAAACCGGTATCCGCCGTCGGCAGGGTCGTCAGAAGAATTCAGCGCCCTGGTGATGAACACGGCGGCCTGCGTCCTGCTCGCCATGCCGAGTTTCCTCAGAATGGTTGAGGTCAGATTCTTCACGGTCTTTTCCGCCAGCGACATTTCCTGGCTGATCTGGCGGTTGGTCAGCCCTCTCCCCAGTCGGATGGCGGTATTCATTTCCTGTCTCGTAAGGGTCAGGAGTCTCCTATCCAGGGACTGGGTTGCGGGCCCGACGAGCGGGGTAACGAGCGCGGTCCGGAACCGGCCGCTGTACGCGGTGTGCCCGGCCAGGGCACGGCGGATGAGCCTGAGCTGTTCGCAGCTGCCGTCCTGTTTGGACAGGCACCCCCATGCGCCGGCCAGAATCGAGTCGATCAGCACGGTTTCGTTGGCATCTCCGGTCATCAGGAGGCACCGGATGGTCGGGTCCGCCGCAGCGATGGCCCGGCACACGTCGGCACCTGAACCGTCGGGGAGATCATCGTCAAGGATGACCAGCTCCGGGCGGAGGGCAGGGATTCGCCGGAACGCCCGGCGCGCGGATCCTGATTCTCCGGCGATGCTGAGACCATCGGACTCCAGTAGATGGCGCAGGCCCCGTCTCACGACCTCGTGGTCGTCCAGCAGATAGACGCCCCGGCCAGCCAAAGGGGGCGGCGGGTGGATTTCCGGTTCAGCCATCATCGCCATTACGTTCCTTCGCTTTTAGGGCACCGAAGGCGTGCTGGATGATCCCGTCCGGTCCCCATCCAGCGTGCATCCATGCGCACACTGCCCGACAGGCCCCACAGTAAACCGATAGTGCCGACCCAACAAGGGCCCGCGGGGGTGGATCCGTGGCTTTTCTGAAGGTGTTCTGCAGACAACCGGTGTCGTAACCTCAGACCGCCACTAGAGGTCCGTCGGGGAGTATGGCCCAGAGCACGCTCGGGCAGCGTCGGGCGCTCTTGGACACTGCACGCTTCTCCGATGGCGCTCATCATCCCGTGGTTCGAACGTGTCGGCCGAGGATTTCGGCGCGTTTCCTGACCGCGCTAACGTAATCGGTGAAAGCCTGCTGCGTGTCGGACGCAAACTCCCGGAGCAGCAGCCCGCAAAGCGGGCCAGTGAACTCTTCTCTTACGAGCAGGTGCGTCATGCCGCCCACCGGTTCAAGCGTGAAGGTGCGCACCCCGGTGAGCAGGCCCAGAGGCAAGCCCTGGGTCCAGGTCATCACCTCGCCGGGCATCTGCTGCACGCGCAGCCGGAAGGTGCGCTCCCCTCCGGTGTGGGTTCGGATTCTGATGGTGCCACCGTTGCGCAACTCGCCCCTGATGTGCGTAATGCCGGATTCCCAGACGGTGAAGTTCCGTGCATCGGTGATGACGTCCCAGACGGTGGAGCTTCGGGCTTTGATCAGTGTCTCGGCCCCGACCGAGTGCCTGGCCATGCTGTGACCCCGGCCGAGAGGGCGCCGGGTTGTGGGCACCTGGTCTGTAGACATCAGCCCGTAACCCAAGGCATTGGCCGCGGGACCGGACCGCCGACGCGACCAGCCAGGCATCGRCAGGCTCCACGGCCGATAGCGCCGGCAAGGGACAGCGCCGCGTTCTGGACGGCCATGACACCGCAGCCCTCCGCGGCCGGCAGATCGTGCATCACCAGCACGACGCTCCCTGCTGATTCTTCAGACAAGGGGTTCTCCTTTTCTAAACGGAGTGACAGCCGGATAGTAGCCCGGCTTCCTGTGGGCAGCCAGAGAGTCCACTGATCGGGTTATGCCTCGCAGCCTCGGCCGGTCCGAACCGCCTGCGGGAACGCCCCGGCGGCTGGCAACCGGCCACCGTGCCGCCCAATGGCATGGAGCGACAGTCTGGCGGTTGCGCGGAAGGACACCGCACCCTGGTCGAGGACTAAGACACCACCTCGTCGATGGTCATTGCATCTGCTGCCAAGCGGTGCTGGGTCGATGGCGCTCTCAGACCAGAGCCT